>JAGXIN010000153.1 GCA_024635575.1 Flavobacteriia bacterium | reverse complement strand
CTCGCTTCAATATGTAATTAATTCAAAAGGAAACGATACTTTGTACGATCAAAATATTATTTTATTTAGCGGAAGAGATCATATTTTTGAAGAAATGGAAGGCCTTAAATTCAAAATTGGCGCAAAATCATTTTATCAAACTAATTCTGCACAAGCTTATGAATTGTATAAAATAACCCGTGATTTTGCCAATTTAACAGGAAATGAAATTGTTTTCGATTTTTATACAGGTACTGGAACTATCGCTCAATTTGTGGCAAAAAACGCCAAAAAAGTGATTGGCGTGGAATCGGTTCCGGAAGCCATTGAAGATGCAAAGCAAAATGCGAAATTAAACAATATAAATAATGTGGAATTTTTTGCCGGAGATATGAAAGATGTCTTTAATGACAATTTTATTAAAAGGCATGGACAGCCAGATGTGATTATTACCGATCCGCCACGTGACGGAATGCATAAAAATGTAGTGGAGAAACTGTTGGAAATTTCTCCAAAACGCATTGTTTATGTGAGTTGCAATTCCGCAACACAAGCCCGTGACTTGTCGTTAATGAAAGAACAGTATGATATTATCAAAACTCAGGCTGTTGATATGTTTCCGCAGACTCATCATGTTGAAAATGTCGTACTTTTGGAATTAAAATTAAAGTAGTATGCGAAAATATTTAATATTGTTATTCATCTTATGTTTTACCTTTATAAACTGTGAAAAAGATGATATTTGTATTGATACCACCACACCAAAATTAATCATTGTTTTTTATAATGATACAATTCCAAGCGTAAAAACGGCAGTAACTTCTTTAACGATTTGGGCTGAAGGCAAAGAAAATATATATGAAAATAAATCGTTGGATTCTATTACCATTCCTTTAGATTTAAACCAAAATAGGACAACATATATTTTAGACAACAAAACATCTAAAGATACTATTTCCTTCACTTACGAAAGAAAAGATATTTTTGTTTCACGTTCTTGCGGATATAAAACTATTTTTGAAAACCTTCAAATAGAAAGTATTACTGATAATTGGATAAAAAATGATACCCTTAAAAATACCACGATAGACAATGAGACAGCCGTTCATCTTACTATTTTTCATTAGTTTCTTTGTTTTGGCAATTGGTAATGCCCAACAAAAAACAGATACAGTCAAAACAAAAGAAAGTTATGGGTTACGGGTTGGCGTTGACTTGAGTAAGCCTTTAATTTCATTCTTGGAACCTGAATCAAAAGGATTGGAACTGGTTGGGGATATCCGTATTTTAAGAAACTATTATGCGGCCGTTGAACTGGGTTTTGAAGATAAAATCTCCAAAGAAGATTATATGAATTATACCACAAAAGGTTCCTATATAAAAGCGGGGGTGAATTACAATGCCTATAAAAACTGGAAAGGGATGACCAATGAAATTTATGTTGGTGTGAGATATGGGTTTGGTTTATTTAATCAAACATTAAACAGTTACACGCCAAATATAAAAGGAACTTATTATATTCCTACTGAAGTTTTACCAAATACTGAGTTCAAAGATTTATCTGCACATTGGGCCGAATTGGTTTTTGGGTTGAAAGCTGAAACATTTAAAAATTTATATTTAGGCTTTAGTTTTAGTTTCAAAACAATGATAAGTTCCAAAGAACCTACTAATTTTAAAAATCTTTACGTGCCCGGTTTTAACCGTGTTTATTTAAACGATACGGGATTTGGCATAAATTATACACTGAGTTACTTAATTCCAATTATAAAAAAAGAAAAGTAACTAATAGGATTCCTAAAATTTAATATTTTTTGTTTACTGTGCTGGCAGCAGAAATTAAAATAATCCTTTAGGAGAAATAGAATTGTTAAGATGATGGCAAACAAAGTAGTTACATTTTTTACATTTGGTATTTTTCTGCTTTTGACGGGAGCCGTTTCAAAGGTTTTTAATTGGTCTCAGGCAAATTTGGTTATGGCTATCGGAATTGTTTTTGAACTTTTGGCTGCCTTGCTATTTACCTGGAAAAAGATCAATAATAAATAATCTTTCCTTAATTTAGCCTATATTTTTGTATTAACAATGAGTAAAAAAAAATCAAACAGTTTAGAAGATTTGGGCGGATTTGTTTTTTCAACAAATGACAATTTTGAATTTGAAAAAGCTGAAGCACCCGAATTGTTGCCACCAAAAAAACAGTATTTAGAAGCCTTATTTTCCAATAAAGGAAGAGGAGGGAAGACAGTTACTGTAATTAAGGGTTTTGTCGGTTCTGAAGAGGATTTAAAAACGCTGGGAAAACTTCTTAAAACAAAATGTGGCGTTGGTGGTAGCGTAAAAGACAATGAAATTATCATCCAGGGAAATTATAGAGATAAAATAATGGAAATCCTTAAAAAAGAGGGATATAATATAAAACGCGTAGGCGGATAAATTATGAATAAAATAGCAGCTTCAGAGTTAATTCTGAATCCCGATGGAAGTGTGTATCACCTCAATTTAAAACCTGAAAATATTGCTACCAACATTATTTTTGTAGGCGATCAAAACAGGGTGCCAAAAATAGCCATGCACTTTGAATCTATCGAATTTGAAACTCAAAAAAGAGAATTCAGAACAATTACCGGTACTTATAAAGGAACAAGATTTTCAGTAATATCAACAGGTATTGGGCCTGACAATATTGATATTGTGATGAACGAACTTGATGCTTTGGTGAATATAGACCTAAAAACACGAACAATTAAAACTACACATACCAAATTGAATATTGTCAGAATAGGCACTTCCGGCTCTTTGCAAAGCGATATTCCTGTTGATAGTTTTGTTTTGGCAAAATATGGATTGGGGTTTGACGGACTGCTTCATTCCTATGATTGTGAGCATATTTTAGAAGCTGAAATGGAAGATGCTTTTATTAAACACACCGACTGGAGTTCTCGAAAATCAAGACCTTATCTTGTAAAAGGCAGTGAATTATTAATTCAAAAATTGAAAAGCGACAAAGTTTTTATTGGTGTTACTGCAACTGCCGGCGGTTTTTACGGACCTCAAGGGCGCGTGCTTCGTTTGGCTATACAAGATCCTTCATTAAACAACAAAATTGACAATTTTGAATTTGATGGTTATAAAGTGACAAACCTTGAAATGGAAACTTCAGCAATTTATGGCTTGTCTAAATTATTGGGCCATGAAGCCTGTTCTATGAATGCCATTATTGCCAATAGAGCCAATGGTACTTTTAGTGAAGATCCATATAAACCAGTTGAGGAGCTGATTGTTTATACCTTAAACAAATTAACTTCATGAAATAATTGTTATATTTCAACGTTTTTAATTCATAAAATCATTCGTAAAATGAAAAAGATAGCTTTATATACATTGGGAATTGCGTTTTCAGTACTATTGTTCAGTTCTTGTAAATCTTCCAAAAAAGGTTGCGGATTAACAAGTGATGCAAATAAAATGGAACAGATAACTTCAAATAAAGCTATTGTTAAGGCTGAAGTTTAATGCCAATATTTTTATATAATTGAATAGATAAAATCCGCTTTATGGTGGGTTTTTCTTTTTATAAGCCATTGTGAAATGAATAAATATTCGTAATACTTTCATTTTCATTGAAAATATATATCTTTGTAGCAGTTTAAAAAATTAAGAAAATGGATAACGGATTATACGCAAAATTTAACACCTCAAAAGGTGAAATACTGGTAAAATTAGAGTTTGAAAAAACACCGGGAACAGTAGGCAATTTTGTTGCTTTGGCTGAAGGAAATATGGAAAATAATGCTCGTAAGCAGGGAACTCCTTATTATGACGGATTAAAATTTCACAGGGTTATACCTGATTTTATGATTCAGGGAGGTTGTCCTTTAGGAACAGGAACCGGTTCACCGGGTTACAGCTTTGCTGATGAATTTCATCCGGAACTAAAACATGATGCGCCTGGTATTTTATCAATGGCAAATTCAGGTCCGGCTTCAAACGGGAGTCAGTTTTTTATAACTCATGTGGCCACGCCTTGGCTAGACAATAAACATACCGTTTTTGGAAAAGTTGTTAAAGGTCAGGATGTTGTTGATGCGATTGCTCAAAATGACCTATTGGAATCTGTTGAAATTGTTCGCGTTGGCGAACTTGCCGAAAAGTTCAATGCTATAGAAGCCTTTAGAACTTTTGAAGGTTCTCGAGATAAAAGAGAAGCCGAAGCAAAGAAAGCAATGAAAGATCAAATGGATAAAGTTGCGGCTGGTTATGACGAAACACCAAGCGGTTTACGATATAAAATTTTACAGGAAGGCACAGGGAAAAAAGCAACTAAAGGAAGTGTTGTTTCCGTGCATTATAAAGGTCAATTATTAGATGGGACTGTTTTTGACTCCTCCTATCAGCGCAAACAGCCAATAGATTTTGAATTGGGGGTTGGACAAGTTATTTCAGGTTGGGATGAAGGCATTCAATTATTAAAAGTGGGGGATAAGGCCCGTTTTGTAATTCCTTCTGAACTGGCTTACGGAAGTCGTGGTGCAGGTGGAGTTATTCCACCAGATGCTACTTTAATTTTCGATGTGGAATTAATGAAAGCTTAATTGATATAATAAAAATAAAAAAATCCGCTTATAAGCGGATTTTTTTATTTTTTATCTTTAATTCATTCATGTGTGGTTACTTTTTTCCAAGGGGGCATCAACCATAATAAAAAGGTTAGAATGAACAAAGGCAATATCAGCCAAACTGCAGCCATCAGATAACCTTCCATTCCTGAATATACGGCATTGAAAGAGGTAAATCCACTTAAACTTTTTGAAAGTAACTGACCACCGATAACCACATTCCAACGCATAAAGAAGATGCCAATCAGTACAATGATGCCCACAAAAAAGTAGGCAGCCTTTCTAATTTTCTCAGATGGTTTATATATTTGAAAAATTCCAATAATGATTAACGGGATAATAGTTCCAAGGATTACCTGCATTACTAACAACGTAATGTTTAATTTACCGCTCACCAATACTTTAATAATATCAAAAGACTCTTCAGCCTCATAAATCCGGTGAATTTGATCTAACGATTCTAAAGTAAAATCTATAATTAAAATATAAAACAGATATTTGGCAATCGTATCCAGACAAGGCATATCAATTTTTACTTTTCTTATCCAGCTCACGACCATATAAATAATCATCACCAAAGCTATTCCCGAAACCATTGCCGAAAAAAGAAATATTACAGGCATTAATACTGATGACCACCAAGGGTTGGCCTTTATTGATCCAAAAATAAATCCAACATAACCGTGTAATAAAAATGCTGAAGGGATTCCTAATACGGTAATAAAATAGCCCAATTTATCATCTATTTTGGCTGATTTCTCATCGGTATCATGAATACCCAGCGTTATTATTTTATAGAAATATTTTTTGAACCCAGTGCTTTTCTTGGACCAAAGCACAAAATCAAGTCGATAATCAAACCAAATTTCCAACAATAAAACCACCATCAAATACCATAAATAAACAAACCCAAAAATAGCCATGGCTGAAGTTGGATTGGGAGTCATTAAAATTTCGTAAGCTCTTAAGGGATGTTGTAAATGACTTACTAAAGGCAGGGTTGCCACAAATAAAAACGCCAATGCAGTCAATAAAGCCAATCCATAAGTAGGCTTTAATACCTTTACGTTAAAAACACGCTCTAATGAAGCAAGGATAAAAGCGCCTGCAACCAATCCTGTAATGTAAGGATATAGAACAATCATTAAACCCCAATGTAAATCTATTTCATTTGGATAAATATAACCATCAACCTGAGATAGTGCTTCGTATAAATGTCTGTAATGCTCTTCCATAATTATCTGACTTCTGAACTTAATCCGTTATAAAATACTCTACAATGTGTATTTAAATGAGGTTTTAAAACTTCTGTTGGGTTTTCTTGTAAAAATGTAACCAAATCAGTTTCTTTATCTCTTAAATCACCAAATATTCTTGCATCAGTTGGGCAAGCCTCTACACAAGCTGGCTGCAAACCTTTAGTGATTCTGTGATAGCAGAAAGTGCATTTATCCGCTACTTTTGTGACTGGATTCATAAAACGTGCCCCATAAGGACAAGCCTGAATGCAATAACTGCAACCAATGCAATAGGTTTCATCAACCAAAACCACACCGTCAGGACTTATATATGTTGCGCCAACCGGGCAAGCCTGAACACAAGGTGCTTTTGTGCAATGATTACATAATTTAGGCACCAAAAAAGATTTGAATATATCTTCATCGGGAACAGATTGTTTTAATCCGCCAATACCTCCATTTGGGGATTCAATTTTAACTTCCCCATTTTTCTTAACTGTGTATTGTTCAACCCAAGTCCTAAAATAAAAAGGTTCTATAGGAACATTATTTTCTATTTTACAAGCTTCAGCGCATTTTCCACAACCAATACATTTTTCAATATCAACACCCATTCCCCATAAAGGAAGATCGGCTTTATCTATTTTGGGATCTTCTTCTTCTTTTGGTTGGGCCAATGCTTCAAAAGGCTTAATAAGCGAATACAATAATGTTCCGCCAATTAATGCTGCGGAGGTTTGGAAAAATTTTCTTCTTTTATTTTCTATTCTTTTAGGTCCCATGGTGCATGTGGATTATGACATTCAATACAATTTTGATTTTCATAGTGCTCTTTTAAAACTAATTGCGGTACGCCTTTATCTAGGCGTGCTGCATTAATGCCATGACATTGTGCACAGAATTTGATAGTCCCTTTAACTATAGGTGGACCTACTTCACAATCTGTATTTGCATCTATTTTTGGATAATGACAACTTTCACATCGGACGCCATCATGCAAGTCCATTGATTTCATGTCATAAACATCTTCATGACATTCAGCGCATTTTGCTTCACCTTTAAAATACGGTGTTCTCATTTTGTTGTCATTTAGGGAATTGCCTCTATAATGTCCATATTCGCCAAAAGAATCAGGCTTTAGAGAGCGTTGTATTAAAATAAAAACACCAACAAATACAACAAATGAGAATAATAAACGAAAAATTATTTTTGGCATATATTTATTATTTGATTTTTAAATTTAATTTAATTTTTTGTAACTTATGATACATTTATTTCCGCTATACCTAATATATAATAAGTCTTAATAAGTTTTATTGCGAATTCATCAATGTTTGTCGAGAAAAATACACTTATATCAATAATTTAAATCAATTATTTTTTTAGTAATTTTGGAAGTGTAATTTTTCAAATTTTTTAGTTTTCAAACATTTTTAATTAAAATTGTCGCAATGAAATTTAAATATATTTTCTTTTTTTTAGGGTCTTTACTATTTTATGGATGTACAAATAGTTTTAATGAACCTGAATTCATAAAAAAAGCGACGGGTAGGTATTTATATAACTCTGATGAAGTGATTCATATTTATTTTGAAGGAAGTGAAATGTATATAGCATGGCGGGGTGCAAAAAAGATCAAACCATTAAAAGTTGATGATTCCACTTTTTTCGTTAAGGAAATGAATGAAAAAATTCAGTTTTTAACAAATCCGAAAAACCGAAAACAATATATTGTACTGGTTCCAAAAGAAGAAAATAATGCCATTGTCTATAACTTTATTAAATTGAAAGAAGATGAAAAGGTTCCTAGTGAATATTTGACAAATAATGAATTTGATAAAGCCCTTGAAGGTTATTTAGCCATAAAAGAAAAAGATTCGCTGGACAGTTCAATTAATGAAAATTATTTAAATTCATTAGGATATAAGGAGTTGCGCGATAAAAATTTTGAAACTGCAAAGGCAATTTTTAAGATAAATGTGGCCTTGTACCCCAATAGTTCCAATGTGTATGACAGCTTAGGCGAAGCATACATGAAAAGTGGAGATACCGTTCAGGCTATTGAAAATTACAAAATGTCTTTGACGTTTGATTCTGGAAATTCCAGAGCAAAACGACAACTGAGAAAATTGGAGAAAAAAGAATAAGTGCCATCAAAATTTTAGATATCCAAATAAAACTGTATATTTCAACATCCAGCCTATAAAATATTGTGATATTATTTTTTTAATTTCAGTAAAAAGGGGACTATGAAAACTTTAAATCAATGGTTTGATGAATATGCTGTAAGCCATCAAAATAAAACAAACCAATCAATACATTTTATATGTGTTCCTGCCATATTTTTCAGTATTGTTGGCATGTTAATGAGTATTCCTTCAACAGTTATTTCAAATAATTTAAACATCAACAATCCGTTTTTAGAAAATTGGGCTGTGCCCGTTTTAATTTTATTGCTCATTTTCTATATGCGATTGTCATTTTCAACTTTTGTGAGAATGTTGACGTTTTCAATACTATGTCTTATGGGCAACTATTTTTTATCAAGGGTAAGTCCGTTGTTTTATACCTCATTAATTATTTTTGTAGTTGCTTGGATTGGTCAGTTTTACGGACATAAATTGGAAGGTAAAAAACCATCATTTTTTAAAGATTTGCAATTTTTGCTGATTGGACCCGCTTGGGTATTTGAAAAAATTTCAAAAAAGAAGTAACGCAAAGCAATTATGAAAAGGTTATTGCAATTGGTATTTATTTTAATTTTTAATTTTTTGTCTGCACAAGAGGCTACATATGAAATTTTAAATACCTCTATAAACTCTAAATTTGCTGAATTGGGAGTCACTTATTCTAGCAATAATTCCGTAATATTTGCTTCCTCTAAAAAGGATAATAGTGGAAGGCGTAGAAACAATCGCCAACTTGGTTTAGAATTGTATCATGGTTTAATAGTTGAAAATGGAGATATTATCCAAACTGAAAAATTCACTTCTGAAATAAATAATAAATTTTTTGAATCTGATATTTCATTTACCCCTGATTTTAAGACTATTTTCTTTACATGGAATAATTTTTACAATACCCAAACTAGAAAAGATTCGGCAAAATGGAAAACTTTACGAATTTTTAAAGGTTGCATAAATGAAAAATTTGAAATTTCTGAGGTAAATCCTTTGCCTTTTAATAATGAAGAATACACTGTGCGAAGTCCCAGAGTAAGTAAAGATGGGAAAAAACTTTATTTTGTTTCGGATATGCCTGGCGGTTTTGGAGAAACTGATATTTATGTTGTGGATATCTATAATACCGGGAATTATGGAATTCCAAAAAATTTAGGTCCGACCATTAACACCAAACTATCTGAATTATTTCCTTATATCGATGAAGACAATACGCTATATTTTTCTTCAAATGGCCACAAAGGCAAAGGAGGATTGGATATTTTTAAAAGTGAATTTAAAAACAGTGATTACCAACAAGCCATAAATTTACCAACTCCAATTAACAGTGAAAATGATGATTTTGCCTTTGTAATAAAGATTGCTTCAAATTCTGGCTATTTTACTTCAAATCGTGATGGAGGAAAGGGTGGTGTTGACATTTATGCATTTAAAATAAATGAGCCGGAATGTGTCCAGAGCATTTCTGTGTTGGCGTTAAATCAACTTACCGAACGACCTTTAGATCAGGTTACGGTTTCCTTGTTTCAAAATAACCGTTTGGTTGAAAAACAAATCATTAACAAAAACGCAGGTTATAAATTCAATATGGAATGCGAAAAAACCTACAAACTTGTCGCCGAAAAGGAAAATTATGAAACTTTGGAATTTGCTTTAACAACCGATGCTAAACACGATTTAGAAACGTCAAAAATGCTAAAATTAACACCAAAAGAATGTGTTCAACTATTGAGAGGAACTGTTGTGGATAGCAAAACGAATCTGCCAATGGACCAGGTTGCGGTTTCATTATTTCAAAATAACCGTTTGGTTGAAAAACAAATCATTAACAAAAACTCAGGATATAAATTCAATATTGAATGTAATAAAATCTACAAACTTGTCGCTGAAAAGGAAAACTTTGAAACTGGAGAATTTGCATTAACAACCGATGGTAAGTACAAT
>JAGXIN010000035.1 GCA_024635575.1 Flavobacteriia bacterium | reverse complement strand
TGATACATAAACGCGTTATTGGTGTGGCAACGACCCAGACAGGCAGCGTGACCAATTTCTTCTTTGTCAAAATGATTTTCTAATTTTTTATGAAGACTATTTTGTGTATTTGCAACCATGCAAGCCGTTCCGCTGCATACGTGTATTTTTTTGTTTCTATTGCTTTCCCTGGTGAAATCATAAAAAGAGGCCGTTCCCGCAATTACGGAATCGTCAATCATAAATCGTTTTGCCAGTTCCTGAAAATCAGACTTAGGCGCATTTTTAAGCGATAAATCTGCGATGTTTTCAAACAGATTATCATCTAATTCCTTTCTGGATGATAACGAACGTATATTTTTATTTGCCATTTTAATGAGTATAAACGGCTAAAATTACTAAATTTTAATGATTTTTGCTAAAACAACTTTTAGTTTTATGCTTTCTCACAAATAAGCACCAGATGCTTATTGTTTATATCTGTTGTGAAAAAAAGGTATTGATTTCCACCATCTTTTAATCCGGTTTTTTTTCGAATTTTAGCGACCGTTTCCGGAAAATTTCGAGTGGCAATATTGGTTTTTTTTAAAGGAATTAATTTTAATAATTGTTTTTTGTTATAAGAAATACAATGTTTTACTTCGAACCTTCTTCCTGGGAAATCGGTTAATTCACTGGAAGTATATAAATGGCTGTGGGGATGTAATTTAGCAATATTTAATTTTTCTGAAACCTGTAAAAATGCTCCGGATTTTAAGATGGCCGCATTTGGTTCGTATACATATTTTTTAGCCTCGGAAAAGATGGCGGATGAAGTATCGTCTAAAATAAAGTTGAATTTTTGGGTATTATTTTTGGCTATGTTGATGGTTTTAACCTGAATGTTTTTTATGTAATTCTTCTCCAATAAAAATAGCAGTTCTTTCACTTCATTTTCAATGGCAACCACATGAATTTCTTTGACAAATTGCAATTCATTTAGGGCACTTGTAATGTCCAAAATAGGAGAAACTTTAAGTAAAACGTTGTCCGTTTTTTCAAACAATAAATTTATTTTTTTTGGTACGTTCGGCAAGCAGTCTTCCAATAAAAAAACTTTTCCTTTGGCATCATTTCTTCTTGAAGGATCCGCATAAATCCAATCGAATTTTTCTTTAGATTTTTCCAGAAATTCAATTCCGTCACCAAGATATGTGCTGATATTTTTTACTTTTAATTGTTTGAAATTGTGAGTCACCATTGAAGACAATTCCTCGGCAATTTCACAATGCGTTATATTTGTAACTTTTTGTGAAAAAAAGTATGCGTCAACGCCAAACCCGCCGGTAATGTCTATTAATGTTTCTCCTGAAACCAGATTGGATTTATATGTTGCGGTAATTTCGGAAGAAGTTTGCTCAATATTTAGTTTGTTGGAATAGTAAATATTTTCAGTATTGAACCAAGTTGACAATTTTTTTTCACAACTGTTTTTAGCCATAATTTGTGCTGCAATTTCTTGAATGGAAACTTCTTCAAACGGACTTCCCTTTAATATCAGTTTTGTGACATCCGATTTTAAATTTGTGTTGATAAAATTCTGGACTTCTTTATTTAAAATATGATTATTCAAATAATGATTCTTTTATAAATTGTTAAGTTCCACCAGTTTTGAAATGGTATTCCAATTTCTTGTTGTTGCGGATACTTTTAGTTTTTTTTCAAATAAATTGTTGTTCAATTTTGTTTTTCCATAACCATTCGGACAATATAAATAAATGGTGTTTTCAATTAATTGAAATTCATCGTCACTGGTTTCTATAAGTATTTCAATAGGTGGAATTACAGCCAAATCTCGCTTTGTATTTAATATTGTAACATATAGTTTTGAAATATCCAAAGTCGGATCTTTGGCAAGAAACGGATTGGAATTAAAAATAGTTGTTAATTCATTTTTGGTTAAAACCAGAACCTTTATAGCATATCCAAAATGCTTTGAAATGGCTGATATTATTGTGTCCTCAATAAGAATGGGTTCTTTAATGTTTGACGTAAAAATAACATTTCCACTTTGTATATAGGTTGAAACATCTTTGTAACCTAAATCTAAAAAAAGCTGCTTTAATTCGGCCATTTTTATTTTGTTGGAGCCAGAGACATTGATGCCTCTTAAAAGTGCTATGTAAGTATTTGCCGACATATATGTATAAATTTTTGATTAATTTAATAACTGAAACTTTTTCTTTTTTACTCACAACCTAAAAGCCTGCCGCTTTATCATCGCCTCTAAAATCCGCGCCACCTTCCAGTTTTCCATTTGGCAAACGTAAAATAGCATCAACTTTACCCAAAATTACGGAATTTTCTTGTTTAATCTGATAGCCTTTTTCCTGTAATTGATTTATCAGCAAAGTATTAAAACCTTTCGGTTCCATACTAATCACATCCGGCAACCATTGGTGGTGAAATCTTGGGGCGTTAACGGCATCCTGCATGCCCATTTGAAATTCATAAACATTTAAAATAGTTTGCAGTACCGAAGTTATGATTTTTGAACCACCAGGAGAGCCAACCGACATATAAAACCGATTGTCTTTTTCTACAATCGTAGGCGTCATAGAGCTTAGCATGCGTTTTTCGGGCGCAATTGAATTCGCCTTGGCACCAATCAATCCGAACATATTGGGTATTCCGGGTTTTGAACTGAAATCGTCCATTTCACTGTTTAAAAAGAAACCACCTTCAGAAACATAAACTTTTGAGCCGTAAGCGCCATTTAAAGTGGTGGTTGCTGAAATGGAATTCCCATATTTATCAACAATAGAGTAGTGGGTGGTCTCATTACTTTCATAGCCAACAATATTACCATGTTTTAAAGTTGAAGAAGGTGTTGCGCTGTCCCATGAAAAATTCGTCATTCTGTTTTTCGCATAGTTTGAAGAGATTAAGGTGTCAATGGGAATTTTCACAAAATCAGGATCACCTAGATAATAGGATCTGTCAGCATAAGCCCTTCTTTCCGCTTCCGTAAGCAGTTGAATGGATTTTAATGAATTATGTCCGTAAGAAGCAATGTCAAAAGGTTCTATCGCTTTAAAAATTTGAGCGATGCAAATTCCGCCGCTTGATGGAGGCGACATCGAAATAATTTTCAAATCTTTATAGTTAAATTCAATGGCATTCCGCCATTTTGCTTCGTAGTTTTCCAAATCATCTTTGCTGACAATTCCGCCCAATTTCTGAACATAATTTAACAACATTTCAGCAGTTTCGCCTTTGTAAAAACCATCTCTTCCTTGGTCTCTTATTCTTTCCAAAGTTTGAGCTAACTTTGGATATTTAATAGTGTCACCGGCTTTCCAATCATGATCTAATACTATAATAGTATCATTTACTTCCGAAAATAAATGTTTATAATGAGCTAATCTTTCAGCTTGTTTGCCAGTTACAATTACCCCTTTTTTAGCCAAATCAATCGCAGGCTGAATTAATTCAGAAAAAGGCAAACTGCCAAATTTTTGGTGGACTTTAAACAATCCGTCAACCGTTCCCGGAACGCCAACTGCCAAAGCTCCTATAGTGCTTTTTCCTTCAATAATATTGCCATTTTCGTCCAAATACATATTTTTTGAAGCAGCAAGCGGTGCTTTTTCTCGATAATCCAAAGCACCGGTTTTACCGTCGTTGGTTCGATAAACCATAAATCCGCCACCGCCAATATTCCCGGCAAAAGGATAGGCGACTGCCAAAGCAAGTTCCGTTGCAATCATGGCGTCAAATGCCTTTCCTCCTTTTCGTAAAATTGCAACACCAATTTTTGATGCTTCTTCACGAGCACTCACCACCATAACGCTATCGGCAATAAAACCAACGTTTTTGGAAGTTTCATTTGTTTCTGTAGTGGATTTTTTACATTGAGTAAATAGAAATATAATTACAATAATTGTAATAATCTTTTTCATCTATTTAATTTTTATTTTTTAGCGGTAACAGATGCTGTTCGCCATTAATCATTCTTATGTGTATCAAAATTTGTTATGCTCGTTTCATTTTAATAATAAATTTGTTGTTTTTTCTTCTGAAAACTGCATTAATTCTTTAAAAAAAGAGGTGAAATCCAATTCGAATTCATCGTAGTGTTTTAATAAATCTTCTATAGCCAAATCCATTTTTGAAATTCCTTTGGACTGCCTGTTCATTCCTGCTAAAATTTTTTCAATACCCTCAATGGAAGCATTGTTCACCAGCCAATTGTATTCAACCATATAAGGAAGTAATTTCTGCATTTTTTCCGGAAAAATTTCACTGTTTTCCTGCAAAAACGCATAAACATTTTCCGCATAAATTTCTAGAGGAATGTCCGAATAATGATGCCAGTTTTTGGCTAAATAATGATCGTAAAATATATCGATTATAACGCCTTTGTAATGCCTGTACCTTAAATTTAATCGCCGCTTGCTTTTCTTAACAATAGGATGTGTATCCGTAAAATGGTCTATTCCTCTGTGTAATAATATTCCTGCTTTAATTTCTTTAGGATATTTTTTATAATCTTTTCCTTTCACGGCATCAGCAATAAAATTACCTATTAAAATATTTTTATTGTTTTTTGAAAGATATAAGTGCGCCAGGAAATTCATAAATAGGATTTAAAACAATAATACAAAAAAAATCCGCGAATAGCGGATTTTAATATTTTCAATTCAGAATGATGGTTAGTTGTTCAACATTACCGGCATCACCAACATAGTTATAAATTCCCCGTCATCAACTCCATCAATTGGCGTTAAAATTCCGGCTCTGTTTGACATCGACATTTCAATTAATACTTCATTTGAATTTAAATTGCTCAACATTTCTGTTAAAAAACGGGAGTTAAATCCAATTTGCATATCATCACCCTGATAATCACAGGCCAAACGTTCTTCTGCTTTGTTTGAATAATCAATGTCTTCCGCAGAAATATTTAATTCTGTTCCGGCCATTTTCAAACGAATTTGATGGGTGGTTTTACTTGAGAAAATAGAAACACGTTTTACCGAGTTTAAAAAAGTTCCTCTGTCTACAGTTAATTTATTCGGATTTTCTTTTGGAATAACTGCTTCATAATTTGGGTATTTTCCATCAATCAGTCGGCAAACCAAAACTACATTGTCAAATATAAATTTGGCATTTGAATCATTATATTCTATGGTTACATCGCTGTTTGAACCTGCTAAAATTCCTTTTAATAAGTTTAAAGGTTTTTTAGGCATAATAAATTCCGCAGTATCTTTTGCAGTAACATCGGTTCTAGAATATTTAACCAATTTATGAGCATCTGTTGCCACAAATGTTAAATTTTCCGAATTAAACTGAAAAAATACACCGCTCATCACAGGTCTTAAATCATCGCTTCCTGCGGCAAATATTGTTTTTGAAATAGCAGTAGCCAACACATCTCCAGGAATTGTAGTGCTGCTTGGAGAATCAAGCGTAACCGCTTTTGGGAATTCATTGCCGTCAAAATAAGCCATATCATATTTCCCGTGGCTTGAACTAATTTCAACAGTATTATTTTCTTCGGTTTTGAACGTCAAAGGCTGATTTGGAAATGTTTTTAAGGTGTCCAGTAATAATCGTGCTGAAATTGCCACAGATCCTTCTGATTCAGATTCAACTTCAATAACGGTGCTCATGATTGTTTCTAAATCAGAAGCTGATATTTTTAATTCGTTTTCTTTTAATTCGAATAAGAAATTATCTAAAATAGGTAATGTATTGTTGTTGTTGATAACGCCTCCCAAAACTTGGAGTTGTTTCAATAATTGGCCACTTGATACTATAAATTTCATTTATGATTATTTTAATGGAATGAGTTACAAATATATTCTAAATATGTTGTTTTAAAAAGATTTTTTATTAACACGTTATCAATATACAATTTGCGGTAAATTTAGGCAGATTTTGTATTAAAAAATAAGAAAAAATGGTGAGCATCGCTGAAGCAATATTTTGGGCGTTCCCCTGCGGGTCGGGCTTTCGCGGCTCGCTTTTTTTAGTTATGAAAAGCAACTAAAAAAGAGTTCAAACAAACCGCTCAATCCCTAACGCTCCTTAAATGAATAATTTCAAATAGATAATTTCAACGTGAACTTATAACTTTCAAACTTTCAAATTTTAACTAAAACCGTTGCAATTATGTTAATATCGTCATAAAAAAAATATGGTCTTAAATTTAATTTTATATTTGTTTTACTACTAATAAATCAAACTTTAAATGAAAAGAGCATATCAAATTTTGACATACAAAGGAATAATTAATGGCGAACAGCATCTGTTACCGCTTAAAAATTAAAATTAAAACAGATGAAAAAAATAGTTTCAGCTTTATTTTTAACTTTAGGTTGTATCATCATTTCCTTTGCGCAAGCGCCCAAAAAACCGACTTCAGGAGACATTTACGAATCCATTCAAAAACTTAACTTTTTAGGCACTGTTTTATATATCGCCGCACATCCTGACGATGAAAACACACGCTTAATTTCTTATTTTTCGAATGATCTAAAAGCGTTTACCGCTTATTTAAGCATCACAAGAGGTGATGGCGGACAAAATTTGATTGGACCGGAACTTGGAGAATTGTTAGGCGTAATTAGAACACAGGAGTTATTGGCGGCAAGAAGAATAGACGGCGGTGAGCAATTTTTTACCCGTGCCAACGATTTTGGTTATTCAAAACAACCCGATGAAACTTTACAAATATGGAATAAAGAGGCGGTATTAAATGATGTAGTTTCTGTAATCAGAAGATTAAAACCAGATGTCATAATCAACAGATTTGACCACAAAACTCCGGGAACAACACACGGCCATCATACGTCTTCTGCACTTTTAAGTATAGATGCATTTGACTTGGCTTCGGATGCAACATACAAAACGCAATTGAAAAACGATGAAATATGGCAACCAAAAAGGTTGTTTTTTAATACTTCCTGGTGGTTTTATGGAAGTGAGGAAAATTTCAACAAAGCTGATAAAACCAATTTAATTTCCTTAGAAATTGGTAAATATTATGTAAATAAAGGATTGTCTAATAATGAAATAGCTTC
>JAGXIN010000004.1 GCA_024635575.1 Flavobacteriia bacterium | reverse complement strand
GGATTCTCCCTTTTTTTTGTCAGGACAAACTGCGTGGACTTCATACCCTGCCATTTGAAGCATCTGAAATGGGACCATTGTTTCATAATCTTCCGTAAAATCTCCTGTTAAGAATAGTATTTTTTTCATTGTTTTAAATGTTCTAAAAAAAATTAATTGCAACAATCGGTAAAATTGTGCAAAACCAAATTTAACTTCAATTTATAAAGTTCTTATTTCTTAAAATACTTATTAATCAACCCAGTCAATTCGCTTTGACTGTATGGTTTTGAAATATAATCGTTACAGCCCGCCTCTATTGCCTTTTCCCTGTCTCCCGGAAGCGCGTAGGCAGTTTGTGCGAAAATTATAAGATCTTTGTTGAACTGCCTAATTTGCTTTGTGGCTTCATAGCCATTTAATTTAGGCAGTTTAATATCCATTAAAACAAAATCAATATCTGGATTATCTTTACATAATTGAACCGCTTCCAATCCGTTATACGCAACTAAAGGGGCTTTGCAATAATCCTCAATCATAATTTCCAGCATCTCTTCAGAAGTTACATCGTCTTCAACAATTAATATTTTCATTTCATTGTCCTGATGCGTTTTTCCTGTTTCATAGGTTGAATTTTTCATATCTGTTTTTTTATTTGGTTTCACATCATAGGGAATAGTAAAGTAAAAAGTCGTCTTTCCTGCCTTACCGGAGGATAGATTTTCTTCTTCACTTTCAGCCCAAATTTTACCGCCCAACAATTCCGTATAAGCTTTAGAAATAGACAATCCCAAACCGGCGCCCTCATAATTTCTGGTAAGAGATTCACTGCCTTGTCTAAACCTTTCAAAAATAAATTCCAGTTGTTCCTGTGGAATGCCTCCGCCAGTATCTTTTATGAAAAACTCCAGTTCGGCAGGTTCAACATCTATTTTTAAGATATAGCCAAATTCTATGGTGCCATGATTTGTAAATTTTATGGCGTTTTTAATTAAATTGAGAAAGATAGCATAAAATTTTTCACCATCAGAAATTATCATGGCTTCACTATCCGGTAAGTCATTTTTATAGTTGAAATCAATTCCTTTTTTTTCAATTTCATCTTTAAAAGATGTGAATAAACTTTCTATTTGCTCATTTATATTAAATTCAGAAATAATGACCTCCACAGTTCCTGACTCTATTCTTGAGATTGTAAGAATGTCGTTTATAATATTGAGCATTCGTTTTCCGCTATGCTCAATAACGCCAATATATCTCTTTTGCTTTTCATTAACGAGATTTGATTCCTTCAATAAACCAGAAAAGCCAAGAATACTGTTCATAGGTGTGCGAACTTCATGGCTCATATTGGCAAGAAAAGCCGATTTTAAAAGGTCGCTTTTTTCAGCACGTTCTTTGGCTATTTGCAATTCTTGATTTATTTTTTTTAATGATTCGTTTTGGGCTTTTATTTCGGCATTTTTTTCTTCGAGCATTTTTTCATGATTTTTGCTCTCCGTAACGTTTACGCCAATACTTGCAGTTCCCATTACTTCTCCTTCATCCGATTTTAATGCTATATTATACCATAAAATATATAATTGCTCCCCTGTTTTCGTAAGTATTTTGTTTTCATAATTTTTTGAAAACTCTTTGATTTTCATCCCCTTAGAAAATAACTGCTTTAATTTTGGTCTTTCATCAATTGGAACAAATATCTCAAACCAGTTTTTCCCCAATACTTCCTCTTTTTCATATCCTGTTATTCGTAATATGTAATCATTACAAAAGTTTATGCTTCCGTCATTATTCAGCATAAGAGAAACAATATTTCCACTTTCCAGTATTTGTGTAAATCGGCGTTCATATTCCTTTAATTGTAATTGGGCCAATTCATTTTGCCAGTTTTTATATTGTTTAAGCAATAAAACACCCAGTAACATTGTAGCAGGAGCATAAATAAATATAATGGGAAGGGCTATGGTTTTTAAGGTTGAAAATATTTTATCAGATGGAAGGAAGATGGTACTGGCCAACATTATAATATGTACAACCAAACCCATTGCCAACAATTCAAGATAATAATTTTTGGATTTCCAGTTTGGTCTATATCTTCGCCATAACAAACCAATTGTTCCAGAGAAAATAATTATTGCCAAACCCATCCACAATCCTTCTCCGCCCATAGTTACCCGAACAATCCCAGTTACCAACATAGCAATTATAGTAGGAATTGGCCCAAAAAATAAACCAGATACGGAAAGCAAAACAGAACGCATATCAAAAGCAATTCCAGGAATCAACATCCAAGGCGTAGACATCAAAATAATGCCGATGCAGCTTAATACCAGTCCAACTACAATTTTTGCTGAAATACTTTTAGTAGCCTCGTTCTTAATCCATATATTTTGATACAACAATGAAAAAGCAAGTAATATAGCTGTATTTTGTAATAATCCTATGAGAATGGATTCCTTCATTATTTAATATTTGATGATAAATATTTCATTTTTCTGTTCACAATGATTTTGCCTGCCAGTTCAATTGCTTTTTCCTTGGCACTAAAAAATTTATAAATATATAACACAGTCTCATTAATATGGCTCTGGGTATGTGATTTAGAATGATAAATTTATGCTTTTATTCTTAAATTTTTATCGATATTTTTTAGGATTCAGCAAAACCAATTACATAATACTTGTGTAACTCATGAAAGTTTTAAGACTAAAATTTTCTATCCGTTACTAAATTAAGCTTTTTTGTGATAGAAGCGGAAATAGCAAAGGAGTTTTTTTTATGACAATAAACGGCAGTTTATACTATTATTTTTTGCTATTTAACATTCATCAGGGATTCAATTTCATCAATTTCAATAGGCATGTCCGCTGTTAAATTAAAGTTTCCATTTTCGGTGATTAAATAATCATTCTCCAAACGACAACCAATACCTTCTTCAGGAATATAAATTCCAGGTTCACAGGTCAATACCATTCCCGCCTCAAATGGTCGGGTATACAAACCAACATCATGCACATCCAAACCAATAAAATGAGCTGTTCCGTGCATAAAATACTTTTTATATAACGGATTTTCAGGATCCTGATTTTTAACTTTTTCAGCATCGAGCAAGCCCAAATTAATCAATTGCCGCTCAACCAAACTTGCCATTTGTTTTTCATATCCGGCTGAAATCACTCCTGGTTTTAACAATTTAGACCCTTCCTTTAAACAATATAAAACTGCATTGTACACTTCTTTCTGTCTTTTTGAAAACTTCCCGTTTACTGGAAAACAACGCGTAGTATCTGAATTGTAATTTGCATAACACACTCCAAAATCCATTAATATCATATCACCATCTTTACAAATAGCATCATTGGTGTTGTAATGCAATGCGCAGGCATTTGCTCCCGAAGCCACAATTGGCATAAATGCGTGGCGTTTAGCACCTTTTCTTATTAATTCGTAGGTTAGTTCCGCTTCCAATTCGTACTCCATAATACCTGATTTTACGGCTTTTAAAACCCTCTTAAAACTACCAACACTTATGTCGGTAGCTTTTTGCATAAGTACGATTTCTTCATCTGATTTAATTTGACGAAGTTCGCGGGTAATTTTTGCAGCGCGCCTGTAATTATGCAATGGATATTTTTCTTTGCAACTGGCTATCATCCTGTCTTGCTGGGTCAACATTTCAGCAGTCAATGTTTTTTTATGTTCATTATGACCCATATAAAAAGTATCCGCTTCAAACGCCATATATTGTAGTGTCAGGTCAAAATCCTGCAACCATTTTACATTTTTAACGCCTGAAATTTCAAAAGCCTTTTCTTTTGTCAACTTATCCCCTTCCCAAATTTTAATGAGATCGCTGGTTTCTTTCACAAATAAAATTTCCCTGTTTGCAGGCAATAAAGCATCCGGGTACAATACTAAAATAGATTCTTCCTGATCAACGCCGCTTAAATAAAACAAATCGTTGTTTTGTGAAAACCCCATTTCATCATCTGCATTGTTGGGCATCACATCATTTGAGGTGAATATAGCGATGGAGTTGGGCTCCATCTTTGCTGTAAAATTTTGTCTGTTTTTTATAAATAATTCGGAAGGAATTTGGGCATATCTCATATTCTTTAATTTAGTTAAATTCTCTGCTGAAAACGTCTAAATTTAAGGAAGTTTTTTCGTTTTGAAATAAATTTTGAAGAAAATTTAATACCATTAAATACCATCCGAACCAATCTGGAAAGAAAGCAATACATTAAACCAGTTTCTTTTCAATATATTCAGAGTTCATAACGCGCAAGGCACCCATATATTTCATTTTAAACCTAACCAAGTCACCGACTTTATATTTTTTTGCTGTTTTGCTCAAATCCACCACCAACATATCGGAGCTTGCGCCAATAAAGGTAATCTCTTTGTCAACTGGAATCAAAAATTCAGTATTAGAAATGTCCAAAAGCCCTATGTCTAAAATTCCCCTGCTGTGGTTTTTTCCGTAATCCTCAGGGTCAATTTCCAAGGTTTCTCCCGAAGGATTTTCTTCTAAATAACCATAAGGAATAATGGGTTTTTCAGTAATCTCAATGATTTCGGTGTAAAGCATAAAAACATCATCCTTCATTTTAGGGATTGTTTTATTTGTAAATAAATCAACGCCAAAAAACAGGGTTTCCCCAATTCTGAAATGATTAATTCCCTTAGGAATTTGCTTTTTTAATAAAAGAGGAATCATCACGGAAGATCCGCCTGACACATAATCAATTTTCTTTCCGAATTTTGCTTCAATCAATTGTTCATACAAACTCAATTGAATTAGCTTGTCTTTGCTTGGCATCACACCGCTTAAACAATTTAGATTTGCTCCAATGCCCGCCACTTGAATATTGGGCAACTCAAATATTTTTTTGTAAAATTCCATTAAATACTCACCCATAATACCTTCGCGCAAATCACCCAATTCAATCATAATAATAATTCGGTGGATTTTTTGCTGTTTAACGGCTTCTATGGATAACCATTTCATGGTCGTTAATTCTGTATTAAAACTTACATCAGCATATTTAACTACATTGGGTATGCTTCGCTTCGCAGGAGGTTTTATGTAGATGGTTTCTTTATCAGGATTTATGGCTTTAATTCTTTTTATATTGCTCAATCGAGCGTCGCATACCTGTTCATCGCCTAATGACAATACATATTCCAAGAAGGTTTTATTCCCGCAAAGCAACTTCAATACAGGAGCCCATTCCTTTTGATGGCTTGCAAACAACGACTGTAAAAATGAATAATTATGAGTTAATGATTTTTTATTGAGTGTTATATATGCCATATCGGTTATTTCTTAATTGTTAAATAGACAATGGAAGATAATGAAATTCCTATTAATATTGGGTCAAAACCAAAAGGTATTTTCACTTCAAGAAATGTTAAAATCAGTGTTGTAGACCCTCCTATGATCATTGAGAACAAAGCTGCTACAGGTTTTCTTTTTTTTGATAATAATATTCCTAAAACTGGCACCAAAAGTCCTGAAACCATAAATGAGTAGGACAATAGCATGAGCGACAATACACTTTGCATAGTAGTGGCAATAATTATTGAAGCTCCACCAACCGCAAATGTCACAATCTGAGAAATTTTTATATTGCTTTTGTTAGGATGCTTAAGTCCTAAAATATCAGTTACAAAATTACCTGATGCTGCCAACAAACAACTGTCTGCTGTTGACATTATTGCAGAAAAATAAGCTGACAACATTAATCCCATAAGACCTACAGGCAATACATGTTTTAAAAGCAACGGCATTCCCATCTCAGGATCCATCCCTATTTCACTTTCAAATCCATCTGAAATAAAAATACCTTTTGCAGCTGCGACTCTTGAAAATAAACCAAGAATTACACCCATAAAAGCCATTGTAGGATATTCAAAAAGCCCTGCTATAAACCAAGCCTTCTTTGCTGTTTTTTCATCTTTGCAAGCGTATATTCTTTGATAAAGTGTCATTCCAACGAACCAAATAGGAACAATAATTACAAACCAATTTATAAGTTGAACCCAGGAAACGTTTTGCAATGAAAAATATTTATCAGGAAGTACACTTACAATCGCTTCATAACCTCCTAAGTAGTTATAAGCAATAGGGATTCCTACAAATATTAACCCAACCATTAAAATAATCCATTGAAAAGTATCTGTATAAATGACAGCTTTCATCCCTCCAAAAACAGTATAAACCAATGCCACACCTCCCATTATCAATAAAGCTTGATTCAAATCAAGAGAAGGAAATGTGCCAACTGCCAACTTTGCGCCAGCAAGAAATTGTGATGAAGTAAAACCCAAATAGCCAATAAAGGAAATAATACCAGCAACCATAGCTACTGTAGTTCCGTAACTGTGCTTCAAAAATTCGGGAAATGTTAAAAAACCATGAAGATTACCAAGTTTAACAACCTTTGGAATCAAAAAAACGGCGCTTAACCAAGCGCCTATAAGTCCGGTAAATAACATCCAGGAACCGGATATTCCCATCACAAAACCCAATCCGCCCAATCCAATTGAAAATCCTCCTCCTACATCTGTCGCAACAACGGATAAGCCCACGTGCAAACTGCTCATTTCACCTCCACCGACGTAGTAATCCTTAACAGTTTCATTTTTTTTAAAAAAATAAAACCCAATCCCCAAAACGGCGGCCATATAAACAACAAAAACAACAATGTCTAAAAAAGCCATAGAGAGTTTATTGTTGTTTTTTAAGTCTCATTTCTAAATATTTATTTTCAAAGCCTAATTTTTCATATAAAAATTTTGCCGGATTGTTTGGTTCTACGTGCAATGCAATATTACCATCAGCCAATTCAATAGCTTTATTCATTAGTTTTTTACCATAACCTTTACCACGGGCATTTTCGTGAACGGCAATATAAACAAGGATATTTTCAGGAATATATCCGGCCATTCCGGTTTTGTTAACGATGGTAACGCCTTTAATTTCGTTATTTTCCAAAAGCATCAATACAAATCCGCCAAGTTCTTCCTTGGAATCCCTTACCGCAAAATCGAAACATTTGCCAATATCTTCCTTTTTATCACCATATTCCTGCAGGTGCTTAAATAAAAACGAAATAGCTTCCTCCTTTTCTTCAGCTGAAGGTGTTGTGATATTGTTGTAAATTTTAAAAGTCTCCATATTTATTTTTCTTCTTGATTTCTTAAATCCTGTATGTAAACCGCCTTTGCCAATTTCATTCTTTTCTTTACTGATTTTTTAGTAAATTGTTTCTGGTCTCTTAAATTATTAATCAGTTTTGTTCTTCTGGTTTTTTGTTTGTATCTTTTTAGCGCTCTATCAATGTTTTCGCCTTCCTTTACTTGTATAATGAGCATATTTCTTGTTTTATTTTAATGGTTATGACGCAAAAATACGAAATAGTTTCTGTAGAAACTATTGAAAATCAATTATAATAATTTAACAAACAAGTAATCAAAATCCTATAACGTTGATTTATTGGTAAATATTTTGATAAAAATACACTTATTTTTATGTTTTCTGCAGAAACTTTTTAAGATTAAATCCAAAAAATGAAAATGAAATAATATTTAAAAAAAACGATTGTATCTATATATAAGTCCTAAAGAAATTCTTCCGAAGTAATAATTGGTAAGGCATCAATTTCATCAACTTCCATAAGTTCTGTCAACAAATCAATTCCTTCAATGATGATTTTAAGTTTTTCTGACGGAAGTGCTTGCAACTTTTCACTTAATTTTTGTTGAAAAGTAATTGGAGCATTTTGAATAAGTTCCTTCCCTTTAGTTGTTAAAGAAATTAAAGTAACTCGTTTGTCAATGGATTTAGGAAGTTTCATAACAAGTTTTTTTTTCTCCAGCCTTGATATAATCCCTGTAATTGTGCTGGCATTTAAATTTAAAAAACCTTTTAGTTTTGAAGCATTTGCCTTAAATTCATCTTGCTCTGCCAAAAATTGAAGGCATAATAATTGAGGAATACTCACGCCCAATTCTTTATCCACCCGCTTGCTTTCCAAATTTACGGATCGCACTATTCTTCTGAGCTTTATTAAAATTTCTATAAAAGTCATGCGTCAAAAGTAACCAAAATATTTTAAGTACTCCTGAATTCTGAAAGGTCTATAGATGGTTTTTTATCCATTATCAGTTCACTGACCAATTTTCCGGAAGCCGGAGCTAAACTTAAGCCCATCATCGCATGTCCTGCTGCAATGGTCAAGTTCTTAATTTTTTGAGATTTCTCAATAATTGGCAATCCGGTTGGTGTGCAAGGCCTAAAACCATGCCATACTTTTTTCTTTTCTGGGAGGTCAACTTTTATCTCCGGATAAAATTGATTTACTTTTTCTACAATTCCCTGCAATCGTTTTATATTGATTTTAGTGTCATTATTGTTGGTGATTTCCAATGTTCCGCCAAACCGAACAGCATTATTAAAAGGCGTTACAGCCACTTTTCCCTCACATAAAATAGACGGAATTGTTGGTTTTACCAAAAGGTTTTCTACATTAAAACTATAGCCTTTCCCTGGTAAAATATATAATTTAATTCCTAGCTTTTTGGCTATTTCCACACTCCAAGAACTTGTTGCAAGCACAAATCCATCAGCCTTAAAATTACCCTTATTGGTGATTAATTCTTCAATTTTTTCATTGGAAACCTTAAAATTCAACAGTGAACAATTAGAAATCATTTTCACCCCCATTAGATTTAACTCGGATTTTAAAAACGACATAAAATGATTTGGAGACAAATGTGCATCCGATTTATAATGCACAGCCCCCAACGCATTAACTTTAATATTTTTCTCTAACTTCTTAACTTCCTGTTGGTCTAAAAAATCGACTTCTATACCCAATTCTTCAGCAATTTTTCCAGTTTTTATCTCTTCTTCGCCAACTTTTTCAGTATTGTAAAGCATTAAAAGTCCTTTTTCCTGATACCCGAATTCATTGGTTGATTTCGCTAATTCCTGATACAATTCTTTGCTGAAAAAAGAAAGATTCCGCAATGGAACCATTGATTTGTTGACATGATTCTGATTGGAATTTTTGTAAAATTGCACCAACCAAGAAAGTAAATCCAAACTTAAAGCTGGTTTTATGTAAAATGGACTTTTGGCATTGAACATCCATTTAATTCCCTGATGAATTACGCCTGGCTGTGCCATAGGTATAATATGGCTGGGAACAATCATTCCCGCATTTCCATAAGAACAGCCATCCAGCAAATCAGATTTGTCAATAACTGTAACTTTAGACCCCTCTTTTGCCAAATAATATGCAGAACATAATCCAATAATTCCACCCCCGATGATGATAACATTTTTCAAATTATGATTGTTTAAACTTTAAATATTTATAAAACTTGAAATCCGAGTGCATAAGGATCATCTTCCTCATCAATAATAATAGTGTTGTAACCATATATTTTTGCCCAGCCCTGAATGCTGGGAACAATTGCTTTTTCACCGTTCAAAGTGGTTTCTTCCACTATTTTTCCAATAAATTTAGAGCCAATAAAACTTTCGTGAATAAATTCTTCACCAAGTTTTAGTTTGCCTTTAGCATACAATTGAGCCATACGCGCTGATGTTCCTGTGCCGCAAGGTGAACGATCGATTGCTTTGTCGCCGTAAAAAACGGCGTTTCTGCCTGAAGAAGTTGGATGGATAGGATTTCCGGTCCACATCAAATGACGCACATCTCTAATGGTTTCATTTTCGGGATGAATAAACAAATTGGGATATTTTTCATTGATCCGCGTTCTGACGACTTGTGAATATTGAATTAATTTGTTAGCCGTAAAATTATGAATGCCACTAAAATTTTCTTGCGGGTCCACTATGGCGTAATAATTTCCTCCATAAGCAACATCAAAAGTAAGTGCTCCCAATTCCGGACAATCCACTGTTAATCCTTCCTCAGCCAAATAAGATTTTACATTGATTAATTTCACCCAGTCTACTTTTTTGCCGGTTTTTTGGTATTCAATATGCACAAGTCCGGCTGGTGCTTCCATCCTTATTTTTCCAGGAATTTTTGGCGTTATCAAACCTTCTTCAATGGCAATGGTTACTGTCCCTATAGTTCCATGGCCGCACATGGGCAAACTACCGGAAGTTTCAATAAATAAAATCGAAAAATCATTTTCCTCATTATGCGGCGGAAATAAAATACTCCCGCTCATCATATCATGTCCTCGCGGTTCAAACATCAATCCTTTGCGAATCCAATCGAATTCCTCTAAAAAATGCTGACGCTTTTCGCTCATATTGGCTCCCTTTAAATGAGGACCACCACCAGCAACTAGGCGCACCGGATTTCCGCAGGTGTGGGCATCAACGCAAAAAAAAGTTTTTCTGCTCATTTCTCAAACGTCATTAAATTGATTTTACCGATTGAACACCATCAATAACACGGAAAATCTTTAACGGATTTTCATTTTTAAGCTCGTCTGGCAACATTTCGTTTGGCCAGCTTTGAAAACTAAACGGACGCACCCAACGTTTAATGGAATTGATTCCCACGGCCGTAAACCTGCTGTCGGTTGACGCTGGGTAAGGACCTCCATGTACCATTGCGGCACAAACCTCAACACCGGTTGGTACCCCATTAAAAATAATACGCCCCACCCTATTTTCAAGTGCGTTTATAACTTTACCATAATTTTCCAATTCTTCATTTTCAGCCAAAACTGTTCCTGTTAACTGTCCTTCTAAATGAGTGATTATTTCTTCCAATTGTTGCGTATTTTCACACTGAACCACCATGGAGAATGGTCCAAAAACCTCCTGATGCAATGCTGTGTTTTTTAAAAAAGTGGCGCCTTCAACGGTTGTTATGGCTTGGCGGCCAAAATTAGCAGTGATTTCATCAGAAAAACTTGCAGTAGTTTCCAAACCTTCTTGCTTTTGCATGATTTTCTTTTTAGTTTCATAAGCACCAATGATGTTTGGATGCAACATACAAGTAGGTTCAATTTTGACAATTTCTTCAGATAATTTTTGAATAAAATTGTTTAAATCGGCTCCTTTTATTCCTAAAATTAATCCGGGATTTGTACAAAATTGTCCAGAACCTAAAGTGATGGAACCCGCATAAATCTTTGCCCATTCACTCCCTTTATTTTTAGTGGCATCTGGGAAAATAATTACCGGATTTACGCTTCCCATTTCAGCAAAAACAGGAATGGGTTCCGGACGCTGTGAAGCCAAATTGTACAATGCTCTTCCTCCTCCAACGCTTCCCGTGAAACCAACCGCTTTTACTTGCGGATGCTTCACCAATTTAACCCCAACTTCAATACCGCTGCTGTTTAAATTTGAAAATACGCCATTTGGCATACCCGTTTTTTCAGCAGCATTTATAATTGCAGATGCCACCAATTCTCCAGTTCCTGCATGCATTGGGTGCGACTTTACAATAACCGGACAACCTGCAGCAAATGCTGCTGCCGTGTCTCCGCCTGCTGTTGAATAGGCCAATGGAAAGTTGCTTGCGCCAAAAACCACAATTGGACCTAATGGAATTAACATTTTACGAATGTCGACTTTTGGAATGGGTGTTCTATTTAAATCAGCAGTATCAATAGTTGCTTCCACCCAAGATCCTTCTTTTACCAAATTGGCAAAAGTGCGCAACTGAAAAACAGTTCTTCCTCTTTCTCCAATTGCCCTGCCTTCCGGCAAACCAGATTCTGAGCAATAGGTTTTAATCAATTCATCGCCCAATGCTTCAATTTCATTGGCGATTTGGTTTAAAAATTCACTTTTTTTGATTCCTGAAATACTTCGAAACACCTTAAAAGCTGCCGTTGCCAATTCAACTGCCATCTCAATTTCTGCTTCAGAAGCTTCAGAAAAAACAACATCGTTTTCCTTATTTTCCTTCGGATTGAATGTTTTGAATTTCACTTTCCCTGTTGATGCCAGCAGATTTCCAATGTAGTTTTTTCCTGTAATCATTTTCTATGTATTTTAGTATATTGTATTATTGGTCTTTTTCCCTTTTGAACTTTCACTTCAACGCTATAATAACCTAGCACAAACTTTTAACTTTCGTTAATTCCCCCTTCGGGGGTTAGGGGGCATTTTAATTGATGTTTGGTCTGTTTTTTAAAGCTTTTTCAATAATTGCCAATACTTTTGCTCTTTCTTCACCCACCAAAGGCAAACGAGGTTCTCGCACATTTTCTGTTCCAATCCCAGTGGCAACTTCCGCCAATTTAATATTTTGTACCAATTTAGTATTTATATCCAACTCTAACAAAGGTAAAAACCAACTGTAAATAGCAATGGCTTCTCTTGTTTTTCCAGCTTTTACCAATTTATAAATGGCAACAGTTTCCGCAGGGAAAGCGCAAACCAACCCAGCCACCCATCCGTCGGCACCCATCAATAAACTTTCTAATGCCAAGGTGTCAACGCCACATAAAATTTTAAAACGGCTACCAAAACGCGTTTTCATTCTGGTCACGTTTGAAATATCGCGCGTAGATTCTTTTACAGCCTGAATATTTTCACATTCCTTCAATTCCTCGAACATATCCAGGGTCACTTCAATACCATAATCTACCGGATTGTTGTAAATCATAATTGGCAGCAAGGTGCTTTTGGCAATTTTTTTGAAATAAGTTATCGTTTCTCTGGCATCGGCTTTGTAACGCATTGGCGGCAACAACATTAATCCGTTTGCTCCATATTCTTCGGCCTTTTGAACCGCTTCAATAGCAGCGCAGGTTGATTGCTCAGCAATATTAATAATTACGGGAACTTTACCTTTTACAATTTCGATTGTTTTTTTGATCAGGATTTTTTTTTCATCAGCAGTAAGTGTACTCGCTTCGCCTAAAGTGCCTCCAAGGATAATTCCATTGACACCAGCCACCAATTGTGCTTTAATATTTATTTCAAAATTTACCAAATCCAAAGTGTCCTCATCTGTAAATTTTGTTGTAACCGCTGGCATTACGCCCTTCCATTGTACGCTCATAAATAATTATTTAAATCGGGTTCTAAATGTAAATAAGTTCAAAGTGATCAATTTTAAACTTCAATCTTTTTTTGCTGAAATTTTATTTAGTCTTCCAACTTTCGACTTTTTTATCAAATTTATACTTTCTAAGTTTTGACACCATCATTTTTTTTATCTATTCATAATAGTATTTTACCTTCTATTTGTCATTAAATCAAAAAAATAGATTAATTTTGACATATATTTCATAGAAATGAAGGTATTGCCATTTAAAATTCCGAAACCTGAAAATGTAACTTTATACATTCAAAAATATGATGGCGAGTCCTTTTATGAAAAATTGCACCAACATGAAGAAATACAGATAAGTATATTTCTTGAAGGCGAAGGCACATACATTATTGGGGATTGTGTAGGAGAATTTAAAAAAAATGACGTTTTTGTAATTGGTGAAAATTTACCGCATATTTTTAAAAGAGATGCTGCCTTTGAAAAAGAAACGACAATGATATCCTTATTTTTTTCAAAAAATTCCTACGGAGAGCATTTTTTTAATTTGCCTGAATTTGAACATTTCAACAACTTTTTTTATGATGCCGTTTTAGGTTTTGAAGTACTTTCCAACAAACCGGAACTTTCTTTGTTATTGACAAAAATTGATACCTATTCAAAGTACAAACAGTTTACTTCTTTTTTATCAATTATTTCATTAATTTCCGAAGCTGAGAAACAAACATTGTCGTCATTAATAAACCTAAAAAAATATGATGGTGACGAAGGAAAACGGATGAGTGATATTTTTCAATACACCATGAATAATTTTCACAGAGAAGTTACCTTGGATAATGTTGCAGATATCGCAAATATGACACCCAATGCATTTTGCAGGTATTTTAAACAGCGAACCAACAAGACTTTTGTAAATTTTTTAATTGATATCAGAATTGGAAATGCTTGTAAACTGCTGACCAAAAACAACGATTTGAACATCACCGAAATTTCATACAAGTCCGGATTCAACAATCTGGCGAATTTTAATCGGAAATTTAAAGCCATTAAAGGCATAACACCTTCAGATTATAGGAGGAAACAGTTCTCCTCCTAATCCTCAAAGTCGCACAAAAAATTAAAGTTTAAAGTTTGTTTCGACCTGAATAATTAAACATCAAATCCCATTTCTTTTTGCTGCTTTTTAGACATTCCTTTTACCACTAGATTGTAAGAATCATCTGTTAATTCCCTGATTAATTTATTCGATAAACTGCCCTCAATAGTTACCGTATTCCAGTGCATTTTGCTCATATGATAACCAGGAGAAATTTCGTCATGTTCCTCACGCAATTCCAAGGCTTTTTCAGGATCGCATTTTAAATTTACGGTTACAGGGTGTCTTTCTATACTTGCCAGTGCAAACATTTTTCCGGCTACTTTAAAAACCAGGGTTACTTCATCAAAAGGAAAACTTTCCATGACCTGATTTTTAGACAGACAATAGTCTCTAAATTCTTCGATATTCATACAAATTTATTTAAATATTTAAACAGAAACAGTTCATAAAACTCTAAAATTACCAAAATATTTTGTGCTTTGCACATAAAAAAAGCAGCTTCTAAGAGCTGCTTTTTTTATGAAATCAATTGAGATTACTTTTCAAGTACTGTATTTAAATTGGCAATAACATTAAATGTTGGCGGTTCTGCCAAATGACGTTTAACCGGACATTGTGCGATCACATTTTTAATTGCTCCAACATATTTTTCAGGAAAATTAGCCGGTAAATCAACAACCATATCAATATCACTTACCATATTGGTCATTCGATTATAGTTCATTTTTTGTGTGATGCCCACTTCCTGAAAAGGCAATCCTCTTTGCTGCATAAACGATCTTACAAATACTGCCGAACACATTCCTGCAGTTGCCAAAAATATTAAAAAAGGAGATTCATTCATGGTAATTTCCGTGCCATTCATAAATGGAACTATTTTACCGTTTTCATCAAATTTTATTTGTATTTCCATAATTAACTATTTAATTTTCAGCAAAGATATTGCGATAACGAATAGCAATATGTAACTATAATTACATATAAATCAGGAAGTTATTTTAAATAAGTCCGAAGCAATTCCATCAGCTAAAAATTTACCCTTTTTGGTAATGACCAAAACGCTGCCCGAAAAAGAACGCAATTCAATTTCCAACAAACCAGCTTTTATATGGCGTTCCGCGCCTTTTTTTAATTCCTCTAAATACATCGCGCCAAATTCCTTTTCTACTTTTTGAAAAGAAACGCCCCAAATCGTGCGCAAACCTGTCATAACATATTCGTTAAACCTATTTATTTCGGTAAGTTGCTCATTTTCTGAAGGTAATTCGTCGGCAAGCAAAGCGTTGATATATTTTGTATTGTTTGAAACATTCCAGCTTCTTTCAAAACCGTTATAAGAGTGCGCTGAAGGACCTATTCCAATATATTTTTCACCTAGCCAATAAGAAGTATTGTGTCTTGAAAAATAAGCAAGTTTGCCGAAATTAGAAATTTCGTAGTTCACAAAGTCTCGTTTTTCAGTTTCTTCAACCAAAATATTATAATGTTCCAAAGCCAAATCTTCATCAACAGGAGGAACTTTTCCTTTTTCAATCAGCTTATGCAATACTGTTTTTTCTTCCACGGTCAAGGCATAAGCAGAAATATGAGGAATATTAAAATCGAATGCCTGCTTCAAATTAGACAACCATTTTTCATTGCTCATATTGGGCACTCCATAAATTAAATCGATGGTAATATTGTCGAAATATTTGGTTGCTTCTGTTAAACATTTTCTCGATTCTTCCGCAGAATGTGCCCGATTCATGAATTTTAAATCATCGTCAAAAAAAGATTGAATTCCAATGCTTAGTCGGTTTATTGGAATTTTTGCCAATTCCTTTATTTTTTCGGAAGTTAGATCATCGGGATTGGCTTCTAAGGTAATTTCGGCATCTTCGACCACTTCATAGTTTTCATATATGGTGTCAATCAATATTCTCAATTCATCAATCGTCAATATAGATGGTGTTCCGCCACCAAAATAAATGGTGTCAATTTGTTCCTTACTGAGTTCGTCCTTCCTTAAAACCAATTCCCTTTTTATCGCGGTCAGCATATCTTCTTTTCTTTTTAATGAAGTCGAAAAATGAAAATCACAATAATAACATGCTTGCTTACAAAATGGTATGTGTATATAAATTCCTGCCAAACCGTTTTTTTATTATTTTATAAATGTACACTTTTTTTTAAAAAATTGTGAAAAGTGATTTTTGTTACCTTTTTTTGAAAAGCATATTGTAATTTTGAGTAAACTGACTAATTATGTATGCATATATCGTTTCATTTAAGGTAAAAGAAGGAGAAGGAATTACATTTATTGAACTTCAAAAATTCGAGGAATTGACAGAAGCAAAGCCTGCCGGCTTAGATCATTTTCATATTTTTAAAGACAGAATCGAAGAAAATAAGTATTTTTTGGTTGAATACTGGAATTCTAAAGAAGACAAGGATAAATTGGAAGCTTCCAAAGAACATCAACTTTTCCATGAACACAGAAAATTGGTGATTGATAAAAGATGTGAAACTTACGAATGTGATGTAATTGTTTAAAATTGGAATTGAGATTTTAGTATTGAGAATAGAGACTTTTAAATTTTCAATTGTTATTTCACTCTTTTACCATTCTGTTTTACAAAAGCACCCCAACCTGTATAACTTTTTTCTGAAGTTATATTTCCGCCATTGTAAAAATGACAAACCGCAGCTGCCAATCCGTCCGTGGAATCCAAATTTGTTGGCAATTCCTTTATTTTTAGCAAACTTTGCAACATTTTAGCGACTTGCTCTTTACTCGCATTTCCATTTCCTGTAATGGCCATTTTAATTTTTTTAGGCGAATATTCAGTAATCGGAATTTCTCTGGACAAACCTGCAGCCATTGCAACGCCTTGAGCCCGTCCTAATTTTAACATAGATTGCACGTTTTTTCCAAAAAAAGGCGCTTCAATCGCAATTTCATCTGGATGATAAGTGTCGATAAGTTGTATGGTTCGTTCAAAAATTAGTTTTAACTTTAAATAATGGTCATCATATTTTTTGAGCATCAATTCATCCATCCGAATTAATTCCATATTTTTATTGACAACTTTTATCAACCCAAAACCCATGATGGTTGTTCCCGGATCAATTCCCAATATGATTTTTTCTATGCTCAATTAGTTGTTTATTTGTAAATCCAAATGTACAATATCTTGCACAAATATAAACGTTTCATTTTTTTGCTGATTAAATTAGCGATTGTTGCTGGCGCGTTTTATTTTATATCTCAGCAGTTGGCAAACAACCAGCTTTTGTCGGTTTCACAATTGAAACAGCAAATTTCTGTGCTTTTTTCTAAAAACAGTTGGTTGCTTTTGTTATTGCTTTTATTTACCGATGTTAATTGGATTTTGGAAATATTTAAATGGAAAACATTGGCTTCCCATGAAAAAAAAATTACTTTTTTTGAAGCCTATGAACAATGTTTGGCTTCCTTAACCGCTTCCATTGTCACACCTAACAGAATTGGTGAATACGGCGCAAAAGCGTTGTATTTTGAAAAGAAAAAGCAAAAAAAAATCATGGTTTTAAACCTGATCGGAAATTTAAGTCAGTTGGGAATAACCCTGTTTTTCGGAATCATCGGAATATTCTTTTTAAGTTCGCATTTCAAAGTTGGGATGTTCTCTTTTAATGCACCTAAATTCTTTCTTTTTATAAGTATTCTTGGGTTGCTTTTTTTAATTGGAAAACACTTTGGAATTACAAAAAAAATAGCTGATTTAAAATCTAAAATTTTAAGATACTCAAAACAATTGCCATCCAAAATTCTTGCAAAAACCATATTTTATTCCCTGTTTCGTTACCTGGTTTTTTCGCATCAGTTTTACTTTTTTTTAAGACTTTTTCAAGTGGAAGCTGATTATTACACACTCATGAGCCTGATTTTTAGCACGTATTTTATTGCTTCAATCGTTCCTGGTTTGTCTATTTTTGATTGGGTGATTAAAGGCTCAGTTGCAGTGTTTATTTTCAATTTTATTCATGTAAACCCATTAACAATTGTATCCGTCACCACTTTTATGTGGCTGTTGAATTTCGCCGTTCCTGCATTGATAGGAAGTCTATTTGTATTAAACTTTAAAATGGTTACTGCCAAATGATTTTTGTCTCCATTATAATTTCGATTTCATATTTTCTGCTGATTATGGCTTTTATAATTGGCATGAATAAAAGTGCGGTCGTTAAAAATAAAAATGCTGCACCCAAAAACAGGTTTTCTATTGTAATTCCTTTTAGAAACGAAGCACTTAATTTATCCGATTTATTACAATCGCTTTCTGAACTGAATTACCCTTCAGATTTATTTGAAATCTTATTGATAAATGATGATTCCAAAGACAATTTTACTTCGATTATTGAAAAATTCAGGAAACAACATCCGAACTTAAACTTGAGGGTTTTACAAAATGAACGAAAAACCCAATCTCCTAAAAAAGATGCCATAAACACTGCCATAAATTCAGCAATTTTTGAATGGATTGTTACCACCGATGCCGATTGTACAGTCCCTGATTTGTGGTTACATCTTTTCAATCAATTTATTGAGGATGAGCATCCACAATTTATAAGTGCACCCGTAAAATTCATTGCACAAAATTCATTTCTGTTCCACTTTCAAAATCTGAATTTTATAAGTTTAATGGGAAGTACACTTGGCGGTTTCGGGCTCAAAAAACCCTTTATGTGTAATGGCGCCAATTTGTGTTACCACAAAGATGCTTTTTTAAAATTGAAGGGTTTTGAAGACAATAACCATATTGCCAGTGGCGATGATATTTTTTTAATGGAAAAAATGTTTAATGCATTCCCCGAAAAAGTTAAATTCTTAAAATCGGATGAAGTCATTGTACAAACCAATGCTGAAAATAATTGGAAGCTGTTTTTAAATCAGCAGCTACGTTGGGCCTCCAAATCCGCTTCCTATAAAAGTTTGTTTGCTAAATCTGTAGGGATTATTGTGTTTTTAGAAAATTTAATGGTGCTGATTTTAGGAATTTTCGTGTTGTTATTTCCTGAATTTTGGATCTATTTTACGCTTGTTTTTGCAGCAAAAATCATTGTTGATTTTATCCTAATTACCCAAACTTCCATTTTTTTGAAAAACACAAAATCTTTAAAACACTATTTGCCAGTAAGTTTATTGTATCCTTTTTTCATTGTTTTTACGGGATGTTTATCCGCATTTAAAAACTACGAATGGAAAGGCCGAAGCTTTAGAAAATAACATTCCAAAACTCAGCTAAATCGAGCTTATTCTATGATTTTACGCCAAAAAGTGCATTGATGATACTTTCGGCATTAATCCATAAATAAATTATAACAAGCAATAAAATAGCCAAAACTACACCTCTTTTGTAATTTGGTTTTTTCCGTTTTTTAAATCGATTTTCCATTAATTTTAGTATTGAGTATTCAGATTTTAACTTTTAACTTTTTTTTCCCCGTAGCATTTCTCTTTTTCCGGGTGGACCAGGCAATTTTTCAACTAAAAATCCGACAGATTGCAACGCCCTTCTCACGCTTCCTTTGGCGCTATAGGTCACTAAAACGCCATCTGTTTTCAAGGATTTGTACATTTTCTCAAATATTTCTTCTGTCCACAATTCTGGTTGAACTCTTGCGCCGAAAGCATCAAAATAAATGAGGTCGAACAGGTTTTCATCATTTATTTCATTAAAAAACTGTTTGCGTTTTGTTAAAGAGAAATCAGGTGATATTTCATTTCTTAATTCCCAACCCTGTTGGTGCATTTGATTAAAAATATTTGAAAATTCGTTCGCTTCCAATTGATTGACATAATTCATTTTTTCAACCTCTTCTGAAGCTAAGGGATATGCTTCAACGCCAACATAATCAATCGCCAGATTCATTTTTGGTGCTTCCAAAAAAGTAATGAAACAGTTAAGTCCGGTTCCAAAACCTATTTCTAAAATACTTATTCTTTGATTTGTAAAAAGGGACAAGCCATTTTTAATAAACACATGCTTCGCCTCTTGAATTGCGCCATGTTTAGAATGGTACTGTTCGTCCCATTCAGGAATATGAATGGTGGTAGAACCATCGGCAGTAATCATTATCTTTCTTTCCAAAATTTTTAAAATTAAAAATGTTCGTTTTTTTATTCCTGAAATTGAGTTTAACAGCTTGTATTCCAGCAAATTTACACCATTTTAGTTGACACCATTTTTATAATAAAATAACACAAACCAGTGAATTAATATCAAAAATGCAATTTTATTTTATCCATATTGCCCATATGAATATTTTTGTTCAAATATATTAAAAATAAGGCAGGAACCTTCGGGAAAAATAAAACTGTGAATTAAAAAATTTAAGTAAATTTGCTTAAATAAATATAGACATACTATGGCTTTACATATTGAAAAAACAACAAAATCAAAAATTTCAGAAGTTGATTTTAACAATTTAACGTTTGGAAAGGTTTTTACCGACCATATGTTTGAATGCGATTATGAAAATGGAAAATGGCAAACTCCTCAAATTGTACCCTACCATCCTTTAATTATGGATCCTTCTGCAAAAGTTTTTCATTATGGTCAAGCCGTTTTTGAAGGCATGAAAGCTTATAAAGACGACAATGATGATGTTTGGTTATTTAGACCTGACCAAAATCAGGAAAGAATTAACAAATCAGCTGAGCGATTGGATATGCCTGCTTTTCCAAAAGACTTATTCTTTGAAGGATTGAATGAATTGTTGAAATTAGATAAAGATTGGGTAAAAAAAGGAGGGGATAACGCACTTTACATCAGGCCATTTATCATTGCAACCGAATGTGGCGTATCCGCATCTTCATCAAACAAATATAAATTTATGATCATCTGTTCCCCTGTTCAATCCTATTATACAGGAGAGGTTAAAGTAGTTTTTGCTGATAAATTCAGCCGATCAGCAAACGGAGGCGTAGGTGCCGCAAAAGCTGCGGGAAATTATGCCGGCTCGTTCTACCCAACCAAATTGGCGAATCAACAAGGTTTTCAACAGGTAGTATGGACTGATTCCTGTACTCATGAATTTTTGGAAGAAGCGGGAGTTATGAATGTCTTTTTCAGAGTAAAGGACACCTTATTGACCGCACCTGTTAGCGATCGTATTTTAGACGGCGTAACACGTAAAAGCATTATTCAATTTGCAGAAGATAAAGGAATTAAAATTGATGTGAGACCCATCAGAGTTTCTGAAATAGTGGAAGCGGCCCGTAATGGTGAATTATTGGAGATGTTTGGTGCAGGCACAGCCGCAGTAGTTAGCGTCATCAATGCTTTTTCAAACAAAGGAGAAAACTTCGAATTGCCTAAAATAGAAAACAGCTATGCAGCCTTAATAAAAAAAGGCATCACCGATATCCAACGAAAAAATGCAGATGATAAATTTGGCTGGACTTATAAAGTAAAATAAACTCGATTAGGTTAACTTTGCCAAAAAGCATACATTTATTGCATGGGAACTATTAAAACAATCGGATTTATCATCCGATTGTTTGGCATATTATTTGGTCTTAATCAATCAAAAAAAACAGGATATGACTACGTTAGAACAAGCTAAGAATGAACTTCAGGAAAAAGGGTTTTTAGACATTAAAACTCCTAATATTGATTACGTAAAAGAGATAAACAAACTTAGAAAAGAAAAAAACGCCGTTATTTTAGCGCATTATTACCAAGAAGACGCCATACAGGATATTGCAGATTTTGTGGGTGACAGTTTGGCTTTGGCACAACAAGCAGCTAAAACCAGTGCAGATATTATTGTTTTTGCCGGCGTGCACTTTATGGCTGAGACCGCAAAGATTTTAAATCCGTCCAAAAAAGTTTTATTGCCCGATTTAAAAGCGGGATGCTCATTGGCAGACTCATGTCCACCAGCCGATTTTGCCGCTTTCAAAAAACAGCATCCAAACCATTTGGTAGTTTCTTATGTAAACACTTCCGCAGAAATAAAATCAATGACAGACATTGTTTGCACTTCTTCAAATGCCGAAAAAATAATCAATTCGATACCGAAAGAGCAACCCATTATTTTTGCTCCGGATCGTAATTTAGGTGCTTGGCTGATTAAAAAAACAGGTCGAGAAATGGTTCTTTGGGATGGTGCGTGTATGGTTCATGAAGCTTTTTCAATAGATAAAATATTGAAATTATACGCTGAAAATCCAGATGCCGAAATTATTGCACATCCTGAATCTAAAGAACATTTGTTGAAAGTTGCCAAATATGTTGGCTCAACTTCAGGATTGTTGAATTATGTAAAAACAAGCAAAGCGAAAAAATTTATTATAGCTACCGAAGTCGGTATTTTACACAAAATGCGACAAGAATCACCAGATAAAATTTTAATTCCTGCCCCGGTTGACGATGATAATTGTAATTGCAGCGAATGTTTTTATATGAAAATGAATACAATGCAAAAATTGTATTTATGTTTAAAACATGAATTGCCAGAGGTTCATGTAGAGGAAGAATTAAGGAAAAAAGCATTGGTTTCTATTGAACGTATGCTGGAACTTTCTAAATAACAATAAATCAAATGAATGCTGAAAAAAAATCATACAACTCCGATTTTCTAATCATTGGTTCTGGAATTGCAGGGCTGAGTTTTGCTTTAAAAGTGGCAAATTACTTTAAAGATGCTACAGTCACTATCATCACAAAAAGCGAAAAGAGCGAAAGCAATACCAAATATGCCCAAGGAGGAATCGCCTCCGTCTGGAATAAAACTGTTGATTCATTTGAACAGCATATAGAAGACACCTTAATTGCAGGTGATGGATTGTGTGATGAAGAAGTGGTTAAAATGGTGGTTGAAGACGCTCCTGCCCGACTCAAGGAATTGATGGAATGGGGAGCTATATTTGATAAGACCTCCAAAGGAAACTTTTCTTTGGGAAGAGAAGGCGGACATTCACAGGATCGGATTTTACATCATGAAGATCTTACAGGTGCAGAAATTGAAAGAGCACTTATTGCGCAAGTAGAAAATACCAAAAATATTCAATTTTTATCGCACCATTTCGCAATTGATTTGATTACGGAACATCAGGTTAAAAAGAGACAAACATCAGTTTCAGAAAAAATTACCTGTTATGGCGCTTATGTATTGGATGAGAAAAAAAATGTGGTAAAAACATTTGCAGCAAAAGTAACCATGTTGGCTTCAGGCGGAAACGGACAAGTTTATTTTACCACCACAAATCCGGTTGTTGCCACCGGTGACGGAATTGCAATGGCTTATAGAGCGATGGCGGAAGTTTCTGATGTTGAGTTTATTCAGTTTCACCCAACCGCTTTATATAATCCCGGAGAATATCCGGCTTTTTTAATTTCAGAAGCTGTTCGTGGTGCAGGTGCTATTTTAAGAGATTATTATGGCAACCAATTTATGCATAAATATGATGAACGTGAAGAATTGGCATCACGGGATATTGTGGCAAGAGCCATTGACCACGAGCTTAAAAAAAGCGGGATGCCCAATGTTTATCTTGACTGTACGCATTTAGAGTTTGAATCTTTTAAAAAACACTTTCCAAACATTACCGAAAAATGTATGTCTTTAGGCATTGATGTGCGCAAGGATTTTATTCCTGTATCACCTGCTGCACATTATATTTGTGGTGGCGTAAATGTGAATAAAAAGGGCAAAACTTCCATTAAAAATTTATATGGTGCTGGTGAAGTTACCAGAACAGGTCTTCATGGCGCAAACAGACTGGCTTCAAATTCTTTATTGGAAGGCATTGTTTTTGCTCATAGGGCTTTTGAAAATTTAACACAACGGTTTGAAAAAATTAAAGCACCAAAAAATATTCCGGATTGGAATGACAGTGGCGTGGTAAAAAACATGGAGAAGATTTTAATTACGCATGACAGAAATGAAGTAAAAACCATTATGAGCAATTATGTTGGTATTGTTCGCTCTAATGAACGTTTATTGCGCGCTGAAAGAAAGCTTCATGTATTGTTTGAAGACAATAAGCGTCTTTACGAGCATTCTGAACTTTCAGTTGATTTATGTGAGCTGCGAAATTTAATTACAACTGCTTTTTTAATTACACGATTTTCTAAAAAAAGAAAAGAAAACAGGGGCGGATTTTATAATGTGGATTTAATAAAAAAGGAGCTTTAACAGCTCCTTTTTTATTGTTGTTATTACCAAATTTTAACTCTGTCTTTCTCCTCTAAATACATTTTATCTTCTGGTTTGATATTAAATGCGTCATAAAATGCATCAACATTTGTTAAAGGCATATAGGCTCTAAACATTCCCGGCGCATGTGGATCGGTTTTTATTAAATTGCGCAATGCATCCTCACGCATTTTTGTGCGCCAAACTGTTGCCCAAGATATAAAGAATCGTTGTTCTGCAGTAAATCCATCAATATTTTTAGGTCGGCCGTTTGTTTTATAAAACAATTCCAATCCTTCTAAAGCAGCGTTCACGCCACCCAAATCACCAATATTTTCTCCTAAATTGTATTTTCCGTTTAAATATACTTCTGGCAATGCTTCCACTGCACTATATTGGTCGGCCAATTTACTTCCAAGCACCGTGAATTTTTCCAAATCATCAGCAGTCCACCAATCAACTAAATTTCCATCACCGTCAAATCGCGCGCCTGAATCGTCGAAACTATGAGAAATTTCGTGACCGATTACGGCTCCAATTCCGCCATAATTAACAGCTTCATCAGCCAAATAATTATAAAAAGGTGGTTGTAAAATAGCCGCAGGAAATACAATTTCATTGTTTGTGGCATTAAAATAAGCATTCACTGTTTGAGGAGACATTCCCCATTCTGTTCTGTCCACCGGATTTCCCAATTTTGCAATATTTTTATCGAAATTCCATTTTCTGGCATTCATTGAATTTTGAAAATAAGAACCGCCGTCTTTTACGCCAACAACCACCAATGCCGAGTAATCTTTCCATTTATCTGGATAGGCAATTTTAATGGTTAATTTATGCAGTTTCTCTATGGCTTTTTGTTTTGTGGCATCACTCATCCAAGGTAATTTTTGAATTCTGATTTCATAGCCGGCCATGACATTTTCAATCATTTCTAATGCTTTGGCTTTGGCTTCAGGCGGAAATTTTTTATCTACATATAATTTTCCCAATGCTTCACCAATTACACCATTTATGGAACTTAAAGCTCTTTCATCGCGAGGACGTTGTTGAATAGCGCCAGTTAATTCTTTACCGTAAAATTCCCAATTTGCAACTTCAATGTCATCACTTAACATATTTGCGGCGCCATCTATCGCGGTCCATTTCAAATACAATTTAATATCGTCAATAGAACTTGCTTTGATGATGGAATCCATTGCTGCCATATATTTTGGTTCTCTTACCACAACGGTATCCATTTTAGCAATGCCAATCCCCTTAAAATAAGTATTCCAATGAATAGAAGAAGTAAGCGCATTTAATTCGTCGATGCTTTTTGGATTGTATGTTTTTCGACGATCTCTGGATTCTTCTTTGGTTATTCTCGGTTTTGCTAAATTGTATTCATAATTAAAAATTCGTTGCGCATTTTTACTCGCAATTTCTTTGGAATCACCATAAAAATGAAGCATTTTGGCAATATGTTCAATATATTTTTCTCTCTTTAATTTCGTATTGTCATCTTGGTCTACATAATAATCACGAGACAAACCCAATCCTGCCGGTGAAACATATCCAACATATCTGTTGCTGTTTTTTAAATCATTATAAATATAAAAATTATAAAACCCAACGCCGCCATAAGGTGTGCTTTCAACCAAAAGATGATTCAAATCTTCCAAATTATTTACAGCGTCAATTTTAGCCAAATAAGGAAGAACAGGATTGATACCCTGAATGTTTCTTGTTATGGTATCCATTACCGATTCATAATAATTCACTGCTTTTTCTTGATCTGACATGGCCGTTAAATTTCCTTGAGCATCTTTTAATTTTGGGGAATTTTGATTTTTAATGGCTTCATTTAAAATTTCCAAAACATCGGCATCTGTTTTTTTTCTTAATTCATTAAAACTTCCCCAAGAAGTTCTGTCTGCCGGAATTTCAGCATTATCTAGCCAAGATCCATTTACATATCTAAAAAAATCATCAGTAGGACTTACGCTGAGGTCCATATTTTTTATTTCTAATCCAGGGGTATGCGTTTCTTTCATTTTTTCTTGTGCGCTAGAAGAATAGTTTATTGACACTACTGCAATGAACAGTAAAAATAATTTATTTGCATTCATTTTTTTATTATTAAATTATGGTATTAATTTTCTAAAATTTTTAAAATATTCGGTTTAAAATAATTCGGACCTTTCAATACTTTGCCGTCTTCTCTATAAATGGGGTTGCCATCTTCGCCCAATTTGCTCATATTGCTGCGTTGGATTTCATTAAAAACTTCCTCAATTTTATATTGCATGCCATGCTCCAAAATAGTTCCGCATAAAATATACAGCATATCACCAAGGGCATCAGCCACTTCAACCAAATCATTATTTTTGGCAGCTTCTAAATATTCTTCATTTTCTTCTGCCATTAAATCAAACCGCAATTTAAGTTTATTTTCTTCAAGTTTTGCAATAGGTTTATGTTGAATTCCCAATCTGAAGGATTCATGAAATTCCTGAACGGCTTTCAGTTTATTTATCATTTAATTATATTTTAGTGTTCTTTTGAATGGTCATAAAAATTTATAAAGCAAACGTGAAGGTGCATTTTTCAACACAAATGCCACCAATCGCCAACGTTTTGTGATATATGCTTTTTTTCGTTTCTGTTTAATTGCCGTATAAATTTGTTTGGTTGCTTTTTCTGTGGTAGCCATCCAAAATGTCTTGCCTATGGCCATTGGCGTATCCACAAATCCGGGCTGAATATCGGTCACGTAAATTTCGGCTTTACTTCTTTTGCCTTTCATCCAAAGGGACTCCAAATAATTTGCCTGAAACGCTTTTGAGGAAAAATATGCCGGCACATGACGGTTTCCGCGAATTGATGCGATAGAAGAAATCCCAACCAAATGCCCATACCCCTGTTTCCTGAAAAAATTATAAGCGAGCCCATAAATTTTGGTAGCCGCAATAATGTTGGTTTGCAATGTCGGAAGTTCCTTTTCCCATTCAAGTTCGTAATTTGGATTGCCAACACCTGAACTGTAAACAATTAAATCAATGGTTTTAAATTCATTTTTAAGGGTATCGAATAAAACATCACTGGAATCCAAATCATTTACATCATGAATTTTAACCACAAATTTTTCAGGATTGGTTGCCTTAATTTCTTCAAGCAATTGTCCCCTTCTGCCTGTAATGATTACATTGTAATCATCTTCAGTCAATAATTTAGCCAATTCTCGTCCTATTCCAGATGATGCGCCAATAATTAATGCATTTTTCATGTTGAAAATTTACGTATTTTTGAAGTTAAATATACACATTTATTATGTTTAGTAAAGGACAATTAATTTTTGCGGCAATTTTTGTAATTGTATTTATAATCGCTATGTTTTGGAGTTATAAAAAGGACATTAAAATTCACAAAAAGTATTATAAAAACTCATTCATTGTACTCATTTCAGTTATTTTAATCATCCTTATTTTTACCTTAATAACCTTCTCCTTACACTAAAAAAAAATCCGTTTCAATAAAATTGAAACGGACTTTAATAAAAATTATTTATATTTTTAATTTACCTCAGGCAATGTGGTATATCTTTTTGCATAATCCAACATTTGCTCAGCAAAACTAGCAGGCTGAGTAACTTTTATATCCGTAATATTTCCTTCAGCATCTAATTCAGTTGTCAGTACTGGATTCACAAAGCCGCTGTAAGGTGCCGATTTAAATTGACTGTTACGATCCAAAACTTCTTTATGAAGCGCTTGATCAACTTTTACGCCGTACGTTTCAACCAAAGATTTTCCTGATTTAAAATCTCCTTCCGATTTGATACGTTGAATTTCATTCAACAATTCACCAAACAAAACTCTTAATTTGGCGTAATCCCTTATTACAAAATATGTTTTATTGTCCTTTATCACTTTTTCGATGACATTATCTTTTTTGCCTTTTTCAAATGCCCAAGCAGCCACCAATTGTCGGTTTCTCATGTGCGCTTCTTCAATGTCATCGCCTAAATTTAAACGAATCAATTGGGTCATTAAACCATTTCTGATATAAGCATCATAAGCTGCTTTTCCTATTCCTTGTGCATTTGGTGAAATATTCATTTCAACCAATTTTTCGTCAGGTAAATAATAAAGTCCAACCAAATCAGCTCTAGCTTCTTCCAATGTTGAAGAATAATTTTTTAAGGTTTCTTTAGGTTGTCCAATTCCTTTATTTATTTGTCCGCTCGCGTGACCAATTACTTCATGCAAAGCTGTATGCAATTTGTCAGCTGTTTGTCCATATTTTATTTCAGTTTCAACTTCAGCTTCATCAAAAGCAAATTCCTTTAATCTGTCTGTTCCGCCAGCATTATTATAGGCCTCAATAATATTTCCAAGGGAGACAGATTTTGAGCCATGTTGTTCACGAATCCAGTTGTTATTTGGCAAGTTTATGCCAATTGGCGTTGAAGGAGATGAATCTCCAGATTCTGAAGCTGCATTTACCGTTTTGTAGGAAACGCCGACCACATTTTTCTTTTTATGGGATTCTTGTAATGTTGAATTGTCTTCAAACCACTGGGCATTTTCAGCCAAAACAGCCATTTTTTTAGACATATCAAAATCTTTTATCTGGACAATTGACTCGTATGAGCCTCTAAAGGCTTTTGGATCGTTATAAACTTCAACAAATCCATTGATATAGTCAATATCACCTTCGGTATTTGTTACCCAGGCAATATTATAGGCATCCCAAGTTTTTAAATTACCGGTTTTGTAATATTCAATTAGTAATTTTAGGGCTTCAGCCTGTTTTTCATTTTCCGAAACTTCAATGGCTTTTCCTAACCACCCAATTATATTTTCGATGGATGCGCTATACATACCGCCAACTTTCCAAACTTTTTCTTCTAAAGATCCGTCAGCATTTTTAATCAATTTCGAATTCAATCCGTATTCTACTGGCGTTTTATCATTTTTATCGATTTTTGAAGCATAGAATTTATCTACATCTGCGGCGGTAACTTCAGGCGAATAAAAATTTGTGGCCGAGCCTACCAACAATCCTTTGCTTTCATCCAGATTTACCTTTTTAGCATCTTTATCATTAAAAATAACTTCATAAGCTTCCCCCGTAAGATTGGTATTGGTTTCTTTTAATAGCATATCAAAATATGCCGATGAAAATTCAGGTTTAAATTTATCATTTGAATAATGATGGTGGATACCGTTAGAAAACCAAATTCTTTTTAAATAGATTTCGAAATTTTTCCAATCTTCATTCGTTTTGTCCCCGGCATAATTTTGGTAAATAGTCTCTAAGGCTCTTTTTATTGTCAGGTTATGGCGGTAGTTTTGATCATAAATCATATCACGGCCTTCCATACCCGCTTGTGACAAATAATACACCAATTTTTTTTGGTTTAATGTTAGGTTTTCAAAACCCGGAATTTGATAACGCAGAATTTTAATGTCTGCAAATTGCTCAACTTCAGTTTTAAATTCTGTTGAGACTTCCTTTTTGTCATTTTCATTTTTCTTTTGATCTTCACAAGAAAAGAAGAATGATGCCATTAACAGCATCGGTAAAAAATATTTAATTTTCATTTGATGGATAATTTAAAATTTATCAACAAATTTACTATTTTATAACAATATAATTCCTTAAATTAGTGATTAGTAATTCTAAATTTTCTCTTTTGAAATATCTAAAATACTTCATTTTTTTGCTTTTGGCCGCAATAATTGTACTGGCTATTTATGGTGCTCTTCTCGAAAGTAAATATGATATAAATCGTTCCCGAGTCATAAAAGCACCTGCAGAAGTTATTTTTGAGAATGTAAATGAGTTTAAAAATTGGGAAAATTGGAGTCCGTGGTTTGAAGAAGATTCAACCATAGTAACCACTTATCCTGATACCACATCGGGTGTTGGCGCGTCATACAGCTGGAAAGGGAAAAGTGGTAGTGGGTTTATGAAAACCGTCTCTTTAATACCAAACAAAGAAATAATACATCAAATTAATTTTGGCAACAGCAGCTCTCCTGAAGTTTATTGGAAATTCAATGAGGGTGATTTGGGCACGGATGTTATTTGGGGAATGCGTGGCGAAAATTCTTATACCGAAAAATTTTATTGGCTGTTTAAAGGAGGCATAGAAAAAAATACGATGCCAATTTATGACAGAGGTTTGGAATTGCTGGAGCAGCATATTTTAAAAGAAATGGAAAAACATTCTTTTGAACCAATAGGCGCGGTTGATTATGGAGGCGGCTATTATTTATACCAAACAACTTCATGTAAAATAGAAGATATTGAGAAAAAAATGAGTGAAATGTTTCCGGTAGTTAAAAAATTTATGGCAGATAATAGCATTGAGCCTTCCGGAAAACCTTTTTCGCTCAATCATAAATGGGACGAGGAAAATAATACGGCTATGTTTTCGGTCTGTATTCCTGTAAAAGAAAGGGTGATTACCACGGGCGACGTTTTAACTGGCTATTTAAAACCTCAGAAAGTTTTTAAAACTATTTTTAAAGGGGATTATAAATTTTCTAATGATGCTTGGGAAGCGGCTTATAATGCCTTGAACGCTCAAGGTTATTCTGAAATTGAAGGCGCCGAACCCTTTGAGGTTTATTCTGTTGGCCCAAAAGAAACTGCAAATCCGGGAAAGTGGGTAACGGAAATTTATATCCCGGTCGCTCCCTAACCTCCGAAAAAGTCTCCTAACCCCCAAAGGGGGAATTATTGTTGGACCGTAAAAGGTTAAAATTAAAAAGACATAGAATCGTACATCTTAAATCAAAATCAAACTTCTTGATGTCTGAAGCAATCTATTATGTGATCGTTAATCATTCCAGTAGCCTGCATATGTGCATAAATCACTGTTGAGCCCACAAATTTAAATCCGCGTTTTTTTAAATCTTTTGAAATGATCTCTGATAATTCGGTGGTTGCAGGAAGTTCACTCAATGTTTTCCATTTATTTCTAATGGGTTTCCCATTTGTAAAACTCCAGATATAGTTTGAAAAAGAACCAAATTCTTGCTGAACTTCCATAAAGGAAACGGCATTTGAAATGGTAGCTTTAATTTTTAATCTGTTTCTGATAATTCCTGCATCAAGCAAAAGTTCTTCATATTTGGCTTCAGAATAATTGGCAATTTTTTTATAGTCAAAATTATCGAAAGCCTTTCTGAAATTTTCTCGCTTCCGCAGGATAGTAATCCAACTTAAACCCGCCTGAAAAGTTTCCAAAATTAAGAATTCAAATAATTTATCATCCGAAAAAACTGGAACACCCCATTCTGTATCATGGTATGCCATATAAAGTGGGTCATTTTTACACCAGCCACAACGTATTTTATCCATTTTAGTTCAATTTAAATGAAAAGCGAAATTAGAAATATTAACATAAAAATTGATATTTTTTATGTAATTTTAACAGAACTAAAACCAAATGATTATGAAAACGTTATTTTATTATATGGCCTTTGGTTTATTTATTGTTGGATGTTCTTCAACAACAAAAACCACGAAAACAAGTGATACAAACGTTCCTGCAGAATCCGTTAGAATTGCCAATGATAATTTGGAATATGAAATAATTATTACAGATATTGGATTTGAAACTTATTTGAATACCATCGCAAAACCGATGAATTTTTATTCACAGGAATATTATGAAACCAAAAACTACTTTTATGTCACAGAGTGGAATATAAGGACCCGAAATCCGCTAAGATATCGCAACGATATTTATGAAAACCAAATAGATTATGATTATAATGTTGATTATGGTTTAGAGGTAAATTATAAGCTTTACAACTATTTTAAATTCGTTGAGTATAAATACAACCAGATATTTTTTTAGATCTTTATTTGTTGGCTTTCAGTTGCATTCTTAAAACCAAATATCCTAAAATCCCTGCAATTAGAGATCCTAAAATTACACCTGTTTTTGCGGCTGAAATAAAACTTTCATCATTATAGGCAAGGTTGGTAATAAACAAAGACATCGTAAAACCGAGTCCGCCCAAAATACTCACTCCCAATAATTGCTTAAATTCCACGCCTGCAGGCAAATCGGCCAATTTCAATTTAATGGCTAAAAAAGAGAGCAGCATAATCCCGAAGGTGTTTCCAAAAACCAATGCCATCGCAATGTTTAAGGATATATGACCTGTACTTTCCAACCCGCTAAAACTTAATGCCACGCCAGCATTTGCCAATGCAAAAATTGGCATAATTAAGTAAGAAACCCAACCATGAAGCGAATGCTCCAAATGCTGTAGTGGTGATTGCACTTTATTGCTAATGGTTTCTATCTCATCAACAACTTCCAATTGTTTTTTATTGAGCAATTGTGGATTTTTATACTTATAACCTTTAAAAGTTTGAAGTTGAGTTGTTAATTCTTTTTCGTATTCACTTAAATTAATTTCCCGATACATTGGTATGGTAAATGCCATCAATATTCCTGCAATAGTTGGGTGAATTCCCGATTTTAAGAATAATAACCAAACCACAAATCCCAAAACAAAATAAAGATATTTGGAGTAAATATGCTTATAACTTAAAAATCCGACTGCACCAACAATTAGCAATGCATAGGTTATTAAATCCCATTGAATATTGGCGCTATAAAAAACAGCTATAACCAAAATGGCACCAATATCATCAACAATGGCAAAGGCCGTTAAAAATATTTTCAATCCCAATGGCACTCGATTTCCCAATAATTTTAAAATTCCCAAAGTAAAAGCAATATCAGTTGCCATTGGAATTCCCCAACCATCTCCACCTGATTTTCCCTGATTGAAAAATAAAAATATCAGCACGGGAAACAGCATACCTCCAATTGCAGCAAAAATAGGAAGTGAAGCCTTTCTCATGGTAGTTAGTTCGCCTGCTAAAATTTCACGTTTAACCTCCAAACCAATGACGAAGAAGAAAATGGCCATTAGGCCATCGTTAATCCATAAAATCAGTGATTTTTCCAAATAAAAATTTGTGTTTGCAAACCCAATCGTTAACTTATAATACCAAAGTTCCTCATAGGTATTGCTGTAAGGTGAATTTGCCCAAACTACGGCTAAAATCGAAAATGCAAAAAGAAGCAAACTTGCTGTTGTTTCTAAGTGCATAAATTGATTTAAGGAACCGCTAACTGATTTTATTTTTTTCTTCATCTTTGATTGACGAAGATAGTCCATTTTGAAATAAAAAAAAAGTCTTCCAAAAAGGAAGACTTTAAAAATCAATATAAATTAACTTTCTATTATAGCTGAGGACCAGCAATTACCAATGCTTTTCCGGCTTCAGTATCTGTATATTTTTCAAAGTTTTTAACATACAATCCTGCTAATTTTATGGCTTTTTCTTCCCAATCCTTAACGTTGGAGTAAGTTGTTCTAGGATCTAAAATATTACTTACTTTAGGCAATTTTTTAGGCGCTTTTAAATTTAAAAAAGGAATTTGAACTGTTTCCGATTTATCAATTGAACCATCTAAAATAGCGTCTATAATTGCACGAGTATCTTTTAGAGATATTCTTTTTCCTGTTCCATTCCAGCCAGTATTCACAAGATAAGCTTTAGCATTGTGTTCTTGCATTTTAGAAACCAATGTTTTAGAATACATCGTTGGATGCAATGTTAAAAATGCCTCTCCAAATGCAGGAGAAAAAGACGGCTGAGGTTCTGTAATTCCTCTTTCAGTACCTGCTAATTTAGAGGTAAATCCACATAAAAAGTGGTATTGAGCCTGAGCATCGTTCAATATGGAAACTGGAGGTAAAACCCCAAATGCATCAGCAGAAAGATATATAATTTTACTTGCATGCCCTGCTTTAGAAGGCAATACAATCTTATTTATATTATAAATTGGGTAAGAAACTCTTGAGTTTTCAGTAATTGAGTGATCGTGAAAATCCACTTCGCCATATTCATTTACGGCAACATTTTCCAATAATGCGTCTCTCTTAATGGCACGCCAAATATCCGGTTCGTTTTTTTCGCTTAAATCAATCACTTTTGCGTAGCAGCCTCCTTCAAAATTGAATACGCCATTGTTATCCCAACCATGTTCATCATCACCTATCAAATAACGTTTTGGGTCGGCAGAAAGTGTTGTTTTTCCTGTTCCAGACAATCCGAAGAACACTGCAACATCACCTTTTTCACCAACATTGGCAGAACAGTGCATGGAAGCAATTCCGCGAAGTGGCAAATAATAATTCATAATAGAAAACATTCCTTTTTTCATTTCACCACCATACCAAGTACCACCAATCAATTGAACTTTTTCCGTAAGGTTAAACACCACAAAGTTTTCAGAATTCAATCCTTGTTCTTTCCACTTTGGGTTAACAACTTTAGATCCATTCATTACAATAAAATCTGGTTCACCAAAGTTTTCCAGTTCGTAAATTGAAGGTCTTATAAACATATTGGTGACAAAATGAGCCTGCCAAGCAACTTCCATCACAAAACGAACTTTCAATCGTGTGTCAGGATTTGTTCCGCAAAAAGCATCAACCACATATAATTTTTTTGAAGTTGAAAGTTGATTAAGCACTAAAGATTTTAAGTCGTTATAAACTTCTAAAGTAGTTGGAAAATTTACTTTATCATCCCAATTAATGGTATCTTTAGTAACATCATCTTTTACAATAAATCTATCCTTAGGAGAACGTCCGGTAAAAATACCTGTTTTTACAGCTACTGCACCACTATCTGTTACAGCTCCTTTTTCAAATCCAACTCTTCTGTGTGAAACCTCAGCTTGGTATAATTCTTCATAAGAAGGATTGTACGATACCTCGTGATATCCTGTAATTCCCAAATCATGTAACTCCTGAATAACTTTAATATTTTTCATCTTTTCAGTATTAATTATATTGTTTATAGGTAATCTCATTTCATTTATATTACAAATTTCGAACTAACTAAAGGTTACTTTTATGATATTTATCAGCAAAAACGCACTATCTACGATAACGTTTTCAGTTTCGTAAACCACTCAATTTATGCATATTAACTATTTTTTTATTACATGATTTTATACGAAATCGTTTTCGTATTTTGATAAAAAAAATCTTTTTTCCGTTTTTTTATTTTAAAAAATATTAGGCAAAAATAGATTTATTTGTTTAGTAAACAACAAAAAAATTAAAGGATTCTAGGTAAATTATCAAATCAACCAATTAATCTTTTCTAAAATATGAAATTCCCAATTTTAACCATCCTAAAATAAAAAATAAGCCGCCCAATGGTGTTATAAACCATATACTTTTTGGATTTACACCTAATGTAATTGCATAAATTGACCCTGAAAAAAATAAAATGCCCGCAAAAAACAAATAACTGACGATATTTTTAGTTTTTAAGGAGAATTCAGAATAAGAATTCACAAAAAGTAATACGATAACATGATACATTTGATAACGAACAGCCGTTTCAAAACTTTTCAGCCCATTTGCCGATAAAATATCTTGCAATGCATGCGCCCCAAAAGCACCCAATACTATTGTCAACGCTCCTATTAATGAAGCTATTCCCAAATTAATTTTCATTTGTATTCATTTTTTTTACTTGTAAAGATAAAATTTATCACGGTTTCAAAAGTACATTTCGTATATTTAGGATAAAATTAAGAAATATGAAAAGTAATTCAGACACTTTAGTCACGGTTTTAACCGCCAGTTTACTCCATGAAATTCATATCGCAAAAACATTATTGTCGAGTTATGGAATTCATAGTTATATTTTTGATGAAAATATAATGTCAACAATTGGGACAGCCTATGTTGAAGGTTATAAACTAGAAGTAAGCAGTTCAGATTATGAGAAAGCAAAAAAAATATTATCGTCGATAGAGGATGAAAGCAATTAATATTATAAACTTATAAATTTTATCTTAAAAATTGTATTTTCGGATTCTGATTTAATTCTTAAAAATAACAGAATGAGAAATATTTTGGTTATTGGTTCCGGCCAATCATCTTCTTCATTAATAACCTATTTATTAAACAAATCATTTAACGAAAATCTTCATATCACTGTCGCCGATGTCTCATTGGAACTTGCCAAAATCAAAGTAAAAAATCATGAAAATGGTACTGCGATGGCACTTAACATTTTAAATGAAGCCGAAAGAAAAGACGCGATTAAAAATGCCCATATTGTAGTTTCTATGCTTCCGGCCCATTTACATATCAATGTGGCCAAAGATTGCTTGGAATTTGGAAAAAGTATGGTTACGGCATCTTATATTTCAAATGAAATGATAGCACTGCATGAAGAAGCGGTCGAAAAAAATCTGATTTTCATGAATGAAATTGGATTAGATCCCGGTGTTGACCATATGAGTGCGATGCAAGTAATAGACCGTATAAGGGAAAAAGACGGCAAGATGCTCCTTTTTGAATCTTTTTGCGGTGGTTTAGTAGCTCCGGAGAGTGATGATAATTTATGGAATTATAAGTTTACCTGGAATCCTAGAAATGTGGTTTTGGCCGGACAAGGCGGTGCCGCAAAATTTATACAGGAAGGAACCTACAAGTACATTCCTTATCAAAAATTATTTAGACGTACCGAAATTTTGAATATTGACGGTTATGGAAAATTTGAAGCCTATGCCAACAGAGATTCCCTGAAATATAGAAGCGTTTATGGCTTAGACAATATTTTAACTTTATACCGGGGAACCATTAGGCGTGTAGGTTTTTCCAGAGCCTGGAATGTTTTTATTCAATTAGGAATGACCGATGATAGTTACACCATTGAAAATTCTGAACATATGAGTTATAGGGATTTTACAAACTCCTTTTTAGCTTATAACCCTTTTGATTCTGTTGAATTAAAATTACGCTATTATTTAAAAATTGACCAAGACGATATTGTTTGGGACAAATTATCCGAATTAGACTTGTTTAGTTCAACTAAAATGGTTGGGCTTAAAAATGCGACGCCTGCCCAAATTCTTGAAAAAATATTAAGAGACAGCTGGACATTGAATGAAAATGATAAGGATATGATTGTGATGCAACATCTTTTTGGTTACGAATTGAATGGCAAAAAAGAGCAAATTGAAAGCAGCATGGTTTGCATTGGAGACAACCAGACTTATACCGCAATGGCAAAAACAGTAGGATTGCCTGTAGCCATAGCCACTTTGAAAATACTAAATGGAGAAATTACAACGCCAGGTGTTCAAATGCCAATTAGCAAAGAAGTTTATGAACCAATCCTAAAAGAGTTGGAAGAAAACGGCATTGTATTTCACGAAAAAAAAATACCTTATTTGGGTTACAATCCTGAACGTGTAACAGGATAATATTACAATTTCAGGTAAAAATCCTGAACCAAGTTTTTATATTCCTCAGTATAATTGTGGCGCGACAATTCCAAGGTTAATTCTCTGAGGATTGTTTCAGTTTTCGCAAAAGAAAATTGAAGCAGGCTTCTTTTCACCGCTGTATTTATTGCACCTTTAACGCTTGTAATTCTGTTTGGATAAAGCTTGTTCTCTTCAGCAATTTTTATGAAGTTTTCGGCTTCTTCAAAAGGAATTATAAACGCACAATTTCCTTTTTCCGACAATAATTTTGAAGTGGATTCCAATAAATCAGAATAAGTTAAACTTTCTGAATGGCGTGCCATAGCCCTTTCTTCTGAAAGTTCTTTGTAAGTGGACGTATAAAAAGGGGGATTTGAAATTATAAAATCATATTTATCCTCAATTTCATCGGTAAATTCCTGTAACGAGGCATGGTAACAAAACAATCGGTCAGCCCAATCGCTGTTTTCAAAATTTTCAACCGTTTGTTCATATGCGGCATCATTCAATTCAATGGCATCAATAGTTTCGGCATTGCTTCTTTGTGCCATCATTAAAGCGATTAAACCTGTTCCTGCCCCAATATCTAAAATACTACTCGGGTAAAAATCCAAATTCGCCCAAGCACCTAACAAAACACCATCAGTACCGACTTTCATCGCTGTTTTATCCTGTTGAATGGTAAATTGTTTGAATTGAAAAGGTTTCATTTGGCTGGAAGTTGAAAAATTGAAAGCTTTGAAAGTTAAAAGTATCAAATAAACACTTTTAACTTTCAAACTAACCATTTAATGCAGAGAGGAAGGAACTAGAACTATTCCAAACTTCCCTTATTTTACTAGGGCTACAGAGGTGCCCATTTATAACTGACACCGAATCGCCCCCTTTTTATTTAATCTAAAATGTATTCATTTATGATATTGAGCTCAATACCAGTATATTCCGAGAATTCATGTATTGTAACAAACTGCCGAGGCTTTTTATCTAAAAACAATC
>JAGXIN010000152.1 GCA_024635575.1 Flavobacteriia bacterium | reverse complement strand
GCTTCTACTTTTATTTTTCTTGATGGATCCATTGGTGTATCTGTAAGCTGCCCAAATTCATCAACATAAATAAATTCGCTCTCTTGCTCTCCAGCTTTGCGTTCTTCTTTTTTCAGAAGTTTATCTTTTTTCTTTTTTAAACGCTTTTTTTCTCTTTCTTTTTTACCAAAGGTTTCTTGTGATCCTGCCATTAATTAATTATTGTTAAATTTTTAATATTTAATTCTGTTTTTCCTAAACAGTTAAGGTGTCATCTAAAATATGAAAGAAATATTGTAAAATGACAATTCTAAAGATTGATTTACACAATGATTTATCCAATTATTGCAATGACTCATTTCTAATAAATTAAATAAGCTATTTAATTTTACAGAAACTTTTGCAAATATAGAGCTTTCATTCCAATTTTAGCGAAAACTTTTTATTATTTTAATTTTGAGTTTCAATGAATTACATGGACTTACCTGATTCTCTGATTAAATTGGCAATTTAATTTTGGGAAAATAATTGTTAAAAAATAACAATTCATGACCTATAACATTATAAGAAAAGGATCAAAATTCAACAATTTGCTTATATTCATTAAATTACTTAATTTTATTTTATTATTCCGAAACCGATAACTTATACAAATCAACAAACTTAATTATGACTGACAGAACAAACAAACCAACAAGCGCTTTTTGGATAATTAGCGCTGTGGCGCTTCTTTGGAACATCTTTGGCGTAGTAGCCTATTTAGGTCAGGCTTATATGACCGAAGAAGTTTTAGCGGCTCTCCCGGAAGCTGATCAAGCCTATTACAATAATGTTCCTGCTTGGGTAACCGGTGCTTTCGCAATTGCAGTTTTCGCCGGCGTATTTGCATGCATAGGTCTTTTGATGAGAAAAAAATGGGCGACAACACTTTTTATAGTATCTCTTATTGCTGTAATTGCTCAATTTATTTACAACTTCTTTATTCAAACTCATATGGAAGTGACCGGAATTAGTATGATTTGGTCAATAGTTATTATTGTTATTTCCCTTTTCTTAGTTTGGTTTTCACGAAAATCGGAGAAACAAGGCTGGATTTTATAATTAATTCTACCTAAAAAATTAAAAAGCCTGAAAAATAAAATTCAGGCTTTTTTTATGTCTGTTTTATTTAATAGACATCAATAAATTGCTATTTTTGAAATAATATGAAAAACCTTTTAATTATTGGCTTTGTTTGGCCGGAACCAAACTCAACGGCTGCCGGAAGTCGAATGCTTCAGCTTGTTGATTTGTTTCAAAAAAATGGTTTTACGTTAACTTTTGCTTGTGCTGCTTCAAAAACAAAAAATTCTTTTGACTTTGGGAAATTAGGGATCCAAACATTTGAAATATTGCTAAATGACTCTAGTTTTGATTCATTGGTAAAAGAAATTAATCCTGGTTTTGTTTTATTTGATCGATTTTTGGCAGAAGAACAATTTGGATGGAGAATTGCCGAAAGTTGCCCAGATGCCATAAGAATTTTGGATACAGAAGATCTGCATTTTTTAAGGCATGCCCGACAAATGGCCTATCAAAATATTGAAATAGTTACTTTAAATCATTTGAAAAATGATTTGGCAAAACGAGAAATTGCCAGTATTTACAGGTGTGATTTAACCCTTATTATTTCGAAACATGAAATGAAATTATTAAAAAAGACATTTAAAATTGATAAATCATTATTGCTTTATCTGCCTTTTTTATTGAACAAAATAAATTTAGAAACCTTTCATACCTATCCTGCTTTTGAAGATCGAAAACGTTTTATTTCAATCGGTAATTTTAAACATGAACCAAATTGGAAGTCTGTTCAATATTTAAAAGATGTCATTTGGCCATTAGTTCACAAAAAATTACCGGAAGCCCAATTGCATGTTTATGGTGCGTACCCAACAAAAAAAGTACTTCAATTACAAAATAAAAAGGAAGGGTTTATTATAATGGGTTGGGCTGAAAGTGCAAAGGAAGTTTTTGTGAATGCCAAAGTTTGTTTGGCGCCGCTGCAGTTTGGAGCTGGTTTAAAAGGGAAACTTATTGATGCGATGCAATATGGAACGCCAAGTGTTACGACCAAAATTGGGGCTGAAGCGATGCATGATAAATTACCCTGGAATGGCTTTGTTAGAGATGATCCTGATGAATTTGCATCGAAATCTATTGAATTATACACCAATAAAAACTTATGGGAAAAGTCACAAAAAAATGGAATTAAGATCATTAATACCTGTTATTGGAAAGGAAAATATGAAAAAAAACTGATAATTAAGATTGAAAGTATTCAAAAAAATTGTGTAGCACACAGGTTGAAAAATTTTATGGGAACCATGTTATTGCATCACACTATCCAAAGCACAAAATATATGTCGAAATGGATTGAAGAAAAAAGACATACTAAAATAGAGTAAAAACAGTATTAATTTATGCTTTATTAGACAGAAGAATGTTCATTATTTCTGAAGGAACTTTTATTGGTTTCATAGACTTTTTATCGAGTAAACACCAAATTGTTTTTGCTTTTGCCAATAACCTATCTTCCTTTTTAATTTCAACAAAACGTTCTGATTTTACACCATAAGAATCGCCGATATAAGTGATTACCGTAATAACATCATTCAAAACTGCAGGGAAGAAATAATCTATTTCATGTCTAATGACAACCCAAACATATTTATCGTCAATTTCAGGATTGCCTAAGGTGCTCCAATGTTTTTGCGCTACATTTTGTACCCACTGTAAGTAAGTCACATTATTTACATGATTCAAATCATCAAGGTCTTTTTCAGTAACAATTATGGTATCGTTGTAGCTATTATTTATCATCATATAATTTTTATAATCCATTAAAATTAAAATAATTTATCAATTTTAAAGCCATTTACAGCCCAAAATTAAAGTATTAAAATAATTGGAATTACAAATGATATATTTTACATTTACCATACCTAAAAAATGTTCAAGAATTTTTAATCTTTTAATCCTATTTTAAAATAGGATCAAAAGATTTACTTACAGTCGTGATGCTTGCAGTAAAGAAATTATCGTGGGGACGACAGTTTTTTTCAAGATTTTCGCGGCTGTTTTTTTTTAATAAGCGTTTAAAAAATCAGTTATAACAGCAATAGCTTTTTATACTGCAGTTGTGGGGACGACAATTAAGTGTGGTTACAACTGTTTTTTTCTTATTATAATGATTTACAACAATTTCTTGGTGTTATGACAGTTCCATTTCTGTTTTTAAATTTAAAATTAGGCATCAGTGTATTAATATAAATATGTGCCGATTCATTCCGCTTGCTTCTGGTGATATTTTTTTCAATTAAAATCATAATTCAAAAATTTTAGTTAACCTTTTATAAATAGTTCTTTAAATCAATTATAGAATGCGTAATTTTTATTTTTTGCTTTGGTTTGGCTTAAATAAGCACAATCATCATCTTTTTCACAATTGGCAGCATAAATTCTAAAATAATTACTATTAGATAAATTGAATTTATTTCAGTTTATGCTTGGATTTACTGAAAATTCATAATAAAAATACAGCCGCAATTATTATCTTCCAGTTACCGTTGTGGGAATGATGGCCTTAGGATAAGTATGTCGCGGCTGCTTTTAATTATACCAAAAGATTTATCTGATTCGGACAAATTAAATTGTTTCAAACCAGATAAATCTTTATTGTATAAAGGTTTCAAAGCCCTGGAGGTTATATTTCCACTTTGAAATGTACTGTTACAGAATATAACAGTCAGAGAAATAATTATTAATATCATTAATAATATTGAACTCATGTTTTTGGGGTTTTGGAGTTTGGGGTTGATTTATTTATTCCGATTTCAAATTTTAATAAAAAAAGAGGTAGCATCAAGGTTCTTACTAACCATCTAACTTTGTATAAAGCATTTTCGGATTGCTTTTTTAAGTATGTGACTACAGTGATACCACCTCTAGGGGTTAATTTACTTCTTCATAAATTCTTTCAGGTTTTTAAAGGTTTTACATTTTTTTCTTACTAATTAATTAATTTCTTACTATTAATTCTTACTGCTTATTTTAATTAATTCTTACTACGTAATTAATTTTTACTATTTACTATAGGTTCCTTTTACTATAATAAGTTGGGGTAATAACTTATTATAGTAGAAAATAACCAATTTTGGGGTTGATTTATTTATTCCTTATTTTTTTCAATAATTTATTAAGAGTCACAATCTCATCTTCTGATAAATCTGCTACAATGTCATTTTTAAATTCTGAATGAACATCATCAATTTCGGCTAGCAGATTTAAACCTTTCTCTGTGATTCGAACTTCTACCATCCTCCTATTCTCTTCACTTTGAATTCTGCTTATCAAACCTTTTAATCGTAATTTTTCAACCAAACGTGTTGTATTACTATTCTTACTTACCATTTCGGCTTGCAATGTTAAAAGATTTGCAGGTTTGCCTCGTAATTCTCTTAAAGAACGTAATACTTGATATTGTTGAATTGATAAAGCATATTGTTTTAAATGATCTGAAAACTTTTCATTCATCCAATTACCTGTTTGCAATATATTCTCAATTGTATAATCAGGTAAGCTTAACTCATCCTTTTTATCATCTTTATTCAACTTCGGGGGGACAACAATTATCTACACTACTATTGTATATACATCAAATGTATGTACAATTATTAAAACGACCAAATATTTTTGTTAAAAACTTTCATATTATTTTTATAAATTACTATTAAATCGAAGATTGATTGTACAGAATCTATTGATTTATTGTATTTTAACAGAAACGCACTTCTGTTCAAATCCCTTTGTTTATGCATCTATTAGGTTATTTCAACTAAGTATTAAAGCTGTTATTTTAATTTGATAATTTTATGCTTATTTAAGAAGAAAAAATATAGCTGATTCAAAAAAAGATTTTGAAAATTGTTAATAAGTATGGTTAATTTAACTTATAAAGGGCTAAATATAAAGCTCTACACCTTCCCTATTAAGGTAATTTATATTATAAATTTCAGAAATATTGAATGAAATATCAATATTGATTTACATATTTGGATAAAAAAAGCGCTTTCAAATTAATAAAAGCGCTTTTTTTATAGTTAAAATAAAGTTTATTTAAACGAAATTTTTCGCATACGTAAACTTTGTGGTGTCACTTCTAAATATTCATCATCCTTAATATACTCCAAACATTCTTCTAATGAAAATTCTTTCTTAGGAGCAATGTTTACGGCAGTATCTGTTCCAGATTTACGAACATTTGTCAATTTTTTTCCTTTTGTAAGGTTGATGGCCATATCATCTTGTCGGTTATTTTCACCAACAACTTGTCCTTTGTAAATTTCCTGATTGATATCGATAAAGAAAATTCCTCTATCGCCTAACTTATCAATAGCGTAGGCAGTTGCTTTACCTGCTTCCGCAGAAATTAAAGCACCATTTACAACCTCATTAAAATCACCTTTATAAGGACTAAAGCTAGCAAAATTATGATTTATAATTGCAGTACCAGCTGTTGCTGTCAATAATTTATTACGCAAACCTATTAACCCTCTTGATGGAATGGAAAATTCTAAATGCTGTAAATCACCTTTAGGTTCCATAATTAATAAATCTCCTTTTTTTAAGGATACCAAATTAATTACTTTGCTGGATAATTCTTCAGGAACATCAATCACAAGCGTTTCGTAAGGTTCACATTTAACGCCATCAATATCTTTCATAATTACCTGTGGTCTTCCCACTTGTAATTCATAGCCTTCTCTTCGCATTGTTTCAATCAATACAGATAAATGCAAAATTCCTCGTCCGAAAACATTAAACCTGTCTTCGCTATCAGTATCTTCTACCCTAAGGGCTAAATTCTTTTCAGTTTCTTTATACAGTCTGTCACGCAAATGACGAGATGTTACAAATTTTCCTTCTTTCCCAAAAAACGGAGAGTTGTTTATGGTAAACAACATACTCATTGTAGGTTGATCTACTTTTAACCTAGTTAATGGTTCAGGATTTTCAAGATCGGTAATGGTATCACCAATTTCAAAACCATCAATCCCTGTTATTGCACAAATATCACCACTTCTAACTGAAGCTGCTCTATCTTTACCCATACCTTCAAAGGTATGAAGTTCTTTAATTCGTACTTTTTTAAAGCTTCCATCTGCTTTACAAATTGCATAATCTTTTCCTTCTACTAAATCGCCTCTAAAAACACGTCCAATAGCAATACGGCCAACAAACGACGTAAAATCTAAAGAAGTAATTTGCATTTGAGGAGTTCCTTCATAATAAGGAGCCTCAGGAATATTCTTTAATATTGCGTCTAATAAAGGAATAATATTATCGGTTTCTTCTCTCCAATCCGTGTTCATCCAATTATGTTTCGCCGAACCATAAATTGTAGCAAAATCAAGTTGTTTTTCAGTTGCATCCAAAGCAAACATTAAATCGAATACTTTTTCGTGCACCAAATCAGGTGTACAGTTCTCCTTATCAACTTTATTTACTACCAATATTGGTGTTAAGCCCAATTCAAGTGCTTTACCTAAAACAAAACGTGTTTGTGGCATCGGTCCTTCAAATGCATCTACCAATAATAAAACACCATCAGCCATATTTAAGACCCTTTCAACTTCACCACCAAAATCAGCGTGACCAGGAGTATCAATAATATTGATTTTTACGCCTTTATAAATGATAGACACGTTTTTCGACAAAATGGTAATACCTCTTTCTCTTTCTAAATCATTACTGTCCAATAATAATTCTGTACGAACTTTTCGTTCATCTAAAATGTGGGCTTGATCAATAATTTTGTCAACCAATGTTGTTTTTCCATGGTCAACGTGGGCTATAATAGCGATATTTCTGATAGATTGCATGTTCTAATTTTTTAGGCGATGCAAAAGTAGTTGTTTTATTTTGTTTTATATCACAAAAGTTTCATAATGATTTTCCTTCTCCAAAACACTTAACTAACTGTATTTGTATTAATTAAATGAACTACAATGATGATTTCAGAAAATTGCATTTTACTGGTTAATTCATGATATGGATTATCAGGAGACATTAATAGCCCTTTTTAGTATATTCAAGATAAATTGTCTTCTTTCAAAAATAGCATAAAAAAACTGCGTGAAAGGCAGTTTTTTTTGAATTATTTATTAAATGTGTTAAATTTTTCGTCTTATACGTTCGCGTTTCAACAATTCAAGTTCACGATTTGTTTGCCCGGCCACTGAAGTATTTTCTTCAGCACGTCTTATTAAGTAAGGCATCACATCGCGAACGGGACCAAACGGCAAATATTTAGCAACATTATACCCTGCTGCAGCCAGATTATAACTAATATGATCACTCATACCATACAATTGACCAAACCAAATCCTCTTATCGTTTTTGTCAAAATTATAGGTGTTGATTAAATCCATGCATAAATAAGAACTTTCTTCATTGTGAGTTCCAGCAAAAATGGCCATATCACTGATGTTTTCCATCATATAAATCAAAACATCATTGTACATTTTATCGGTGGCGGATTTATTTTCGCAAATTGGATCTTTATATCCATATTCCTCAGCGCGTTCACGTTCTTTTTCCATATAAGCTCCACGCACCAATTTTTGTCCGATTTTAAAGCCTTTTTCTTTAGCACGTCCGTGCAATTTTATAAGATAATCCAATCGATCCCAACGGTATAATTGTAAGGTACCAAATACAATCACTTTTTCTTTATTGTATTTTTCCATC
>JAGXIN010000034.1 GCA_024635575.1 Flavobacteriia bacterium | reverse complement strand
GAACTGGATTTTTTGACTGACTTTTGGAAAAGCTCTCCGGCTTTAAATGAAATATTTGGGATTGATGAACAATATAATAGAAATATTCAGGGCTGGATAGGCCTTGTCCATCTGGAAGATAAAGAGATGATGGAGGCATATTTTGAAAATAATATCATAAAAAATAAAGAAGCATTTAACAAAGAATATCGCATAGTAAGAAACAGTGACAAACAAATATGTTGGGTTCAGGGCTTGGGTAAAATAGAATTTAACAATGATGGATCTCCAAAAAGATTAATTGGCACAATTCAAGATATTTCAGAGAAAAGACAAAATTTAGAAGATTTAATTATTGCCAAAGAAAAAGCCGAAGAAAGCAATAAGTTAAAAACGGAATTTATCCAAAATATGTCGCATGAAATACGAACTCCGATGAACGGCATATTAGGATTTTCAGAATTGCTGGACAACCCTGATTTATCTGTTGGAAAAAGGAAACATTTTATTGAAATAGTTAGAAACAGTGCTCATCAGTTATTACATATTATTGATGATTTGATGGAAATTTCCGTGTTGGAGACCAAACAAATTAAGGCTGAAGAGAACCCGGTTTGCCTCAATGATTTATTGCGTGACTTGTTCAATATTTTCAACATAAAAGCAATTATAAAGAATACCAAATTGGTTTTGAAAAATGATCTTTCAGATCAAGGAAGTACGATACTTACAGATAAAAACAAGTTGAATAAAGTGTTGGGCAATTTACTTGAAAACGCCTTAAAATTTACTGTTGAAGGGACTGTAGTGCTTGGGTATAAACTAAAGAAGGACAGTGAGCCTGCCGAACTTGAAATTTTTGTAAAAGACAGTGGTATTGGCATAAAACAAGAAAACCAAATGCTTATTTTTGAACGGTTTTCACAAGCGGAAAAAGTGCTGTCAAAAAAAGTTGGAGGATTGGGACTTGGGCTATCCATTGCCAAAGAAAATGTCGAGTTATTGGGTGGAAAAATCTCAGTAATATCCCAATTCGGAGAAGGCGCTTCTTTTTTAGTGAACATTCCTTATAAACCAGCAAATATAACTGTTGAAGTTACAAAAGAAAAAGAAAAAATTTCAGAAAAAATGGATAAATACCTTATTTTGATTGCAGAAGATGAAGAGGTAAATTTTATGTTTTTAGAAATATTGCTGCAGGATAAACTTAAACTTCCCTGCACCATAATTCACACCAAAGACGGCCTGGAGGCGGTTGAATTGTGTAAAAATAACCCAGAGATTGAATTGGTTTTAATGGATATTAAAATGCCTAAAATGGACGGGCACGAAGCAACCAGGATCATAAAAGAATTTCATCCCAACCTACCAATAATTGCGCAAACTGCCTATTCATCGCCAGAGGAAAAAGAAAAAGCATTTTTGTCTGGTTGTGATGATTTTTTATCAAAACCAATAAGCAAGGAAGAGTTAAATTCCAAATTAAAAAACTATTTATTGACAGACTCATAAAATAACAGCCCCTTAAAATAATAGTGAAAGGAGTTAAAAAATTCACCCTTATCAAATCAAACTAAAATAACAGGCAAGCCGGAGTTGGAGAATCTACACTATGCAAAAAAGTTAAATTTCCATCTTTTTTGTCGACACTAAAAACACTGATGTTTTTGCTTCTTTGGTTGGCAACCAACAAATATTTGCCATCTGGAGATAAAGTAAAATTGCGGGGCCAATCGCCTTTGGTGCCAATGGTTTGTATCTTTTGAAGTTCACCGCTTTTTTTATCTATTTTAAACGCCGCAATACTGTTTTCTCCTCGGTTTGAACCATATAAATATCGGCCGTCTTTTGACAAATGAATATCGGCACAAAAACTTTTACCGTCAAATCCATCATCCAATGTGGTAATGTTTTGAATAAAAACGTAACCATCCTTTTTCTTCTTTAATACAGTAATTGTGGAATTCAGTTCATTGATAACATAAATAAACTTCCCTTTTTTTGAAATTATAAAATGGCGCGGACCAGCATTATTTTTGATTTGATAGTTGGCTTTTAACTGATATTTTTTATGGCTATTGTCAAATTGATATTGAGAAAAACTGCTTAGTCCAAGATCAGCAATAAATAGGTTGTTATTAAAAAACTGAGCAGAATGTGTGTGTGATTGCTGGCTTCCTTTGTTGTGGTCAATGATTTGCAAAGCCTGTGAAATTTCCCCATTTTTTGACACGGAATGCAATGAAACGCTTCCGCCGGTATAATTGGAAACAGCAACGCTGGAATTGTCATTGTTCAATTGAATATGGCAAGGATGTGCGCCGTTGCTGCTTACTTTATTGATAAACTGAAGTGTTCCGTCTTTTGAAACAGAATAAGCATTTACAAAGCCGCTTTTGGTGCCTTCGAAGTTATCTACTTCCCCAACAGAATACATCAGTTTTTTGTCGGATGAAAAAGTGATGTAGGAAGGATTTGTGGCTTCTGCAGCCAATATTTTATTGGTGAGTTCACCTGTTTTCAAATTAAAATCATAGCGATATATTCCTTCACTGTCAGCATCTGTGTAAGTGCCAACATACATCGGAATGTTTTGGGCCGTGGCTATTGAAAAACAATAAAATGAAAAGACAAAAAGACAATATTTAATCATAAAAAAGCGATAATTATTTCGCTAAAATACCTTTTTTGTTTAATAAAGGAATCATTCTCAACGCGCTTTCTTTTATAGTTCCTTTTTCAAACAGGTATTTTTTGTCGAACATGGCATTTCCCTCAAAAAATGTCACATTAAAAAAATTGGAAAGTTTCAAAACACCCTCGTGTAAAAATTCAACTTTTGCGAAGGATTTTGCGGGAAGTTTTTCAATTTTATGACGCAGTAATGAGGTTTCTGTTAACTGATCTTCATCATATCCTTTCGAAACGATCAACACCATTTCAATGGCTGTATCTTTGTTATTTATCAGATAGGCATTCCAATCTTCACATTGAAAAACGTCATTGTACTCTTTCACGATAGCCATAAACACATCGGTAACTTCAGGAATCTGGATGTCTTTTTTCATTTTTTAGTAGCTGGTATCTGGTATCAGGATTTTTTAGTTGCTTGAAACTGCCCTTGAAAAATATTTTTTAACTTCTAATATTTAATACTATCCGCAAGTCTTTCCGAATTAAAAGGAGTTTACTTTGAAATAAGAATAGTAATTAGAAAAAAACTTTTAACTTTTAATATTTAACTTCTAATATTTAATCCTATCCCCAAGCCCTTTCCCAAGGAAAGAGAGTTTGATTTGTAATTATAATATCATATATAACTAAAAACTTTTAGCTTTCAGAACGGACAGGTCGCAACCTGTCCCAACTTTTTTAAACTCCCCCTTCGGGGGTAAGGGGGGCCTAATAAACCGATTTAAACTGTTCTAAAAATCGAACGTCATTTTCATAAAACATTCTGATATCAGGAATTTGGTACAATAGCATGGCAATGCGTTCAATGCCCATTCCAAATGCATACCCAGAATAGATTTCAGGGTCTATATTGGTATTTTTAAGCACATTTGGATCTACCATACCACAACCCATAATTTCCAGCCAGCCGGTGCCTTTGGTAATTTTATAATCGGTTTCGGTTTCCAGCCCCCAATAAATATCAACTTCAGCGCTTGGCTCAGTAAATGGAAAATAAGACGGGCGCAGGCGTATTTTGGATTTTCCGAACATTTCTTTCGTGAAATATAGCAGGGTTTGTTTTAAATCGGCAAAAGAAACATCGGTATCAATATACAAACCTTCCACCTGATGAAAAATGCAATGTGCACGTGCGGAAATATCTTCATTTCTAAAAACACGTCCCGGAGAAATTGTGCGAATGGGTGGTTTATGATTTTCCATATAACGCACCTGAACCGATGAGGTATGCGTACGCAATAAAAGATCTGGATTTTTTTCAATAAAAAAGGTGTCTTGCATGTCTCGTGCCGGATGGTATTCCGGCAAGTTTAGCGCCGTAAAATTGTGCCAGTCATCTTCAATTTCCGGACCTTCGGAAACGGTAAAACCAATGCGTGAAAACACGTCTATAATTTTGTTTCTCACCAATGATATTGGATGGCGGGAACCTAACTCAATGGGCTCTGCAGGGCGCGTTAAATCGCCATAAACTCCCTTTTGTTCACTTGAATTTTCTAATGCTTCTTTTAATTGGTTAACTTTGTTTTGTGCGGCATCTTTTAACGTATTTAATGCCTGTCCGAAATCTTTTCTTTCAGCTGGGGCTACGTTTTTAAATTCAACAAATAAATCGTTAAGCAATCCTTTTTTACCTAAAAATTTAATTCTGAAAGATTCAATTTCATCTTTGGAAGTGGTATCAAATGCCAATACTTCACCAATCAGTTCTTTTACTTTATCTAACATTTTATAGAAAATTAGGATGCAAATTTACATAATTTTATGTTTATAAAATAATTAAGAACAGGGTTGTGTATTGAAGATTGTTTCAGGTAAAATTTAAAAAACATCATTGGTGAAAAAACGGGCTGTTCAATTGTAAAATAATTCATGGGAAATATTAAATTACCTTAATTTATTTGTTAAAAAATTTACCTATAAGAAGCAACTTTGTTTTAAAAATCTAATTAATCTTTATAAAATCATAAAAATTCACGCTTAAAATTATATCTTGCATTTGTAAATAAATGTCCTTAAAAATGAATAGAAATCCACTGCCCGATTTAAAAAATTACGAGTTTGAAGAGGTTGCATTTAACCAGTTGATGCAAAATAGAATTAATAAAATACTTATTGTTTGCTCAAACTATGATTTTTATATGCTGGAAGAGGATGGCAGGATTGATGAGCGTATTTTTAATGAATATATGGCGCTGAACTTAAGATATCCGCCAAGTTTTATTCATGCCAATTCAGCCAAAAGAGCTATTGCAATGCTAAATTCAGATAAAATTGATTTGGTTATTACATGGTTAGATATTGGCAATTATAAGGCTTTTGAAACTTCTAAATTGATAAAAGAGTCTTTTCCAAACATACCAATTGCCGCACTCAGCCACTATTCTTCTGAGTTGCGAAAAAAGGTACTGAGCGAAAATACTGGAATTATCGATTTTGTTTTTCATTGGAATGGAAATGTTGACATTTTCTTGGCCATCATTAAACTTACTGAAGACCGAATGAATGCCGAAAAAGACATCAATCAAATTGGTGTTAAGGCTATTTTGCTGGTGGAAGATTCCTTGAAATTTTATTCGAGGTATTTGCCCATTATGTATAAAATTATTTTAAAACAAACGCGTTCGTTCATGTCTGAAGGTTTAAATGAACACAGGGCAATGATGCTTATGCGTGGTCGACCAAAGATTTTGCTGGCAACAAACTATGAAGAAGGTTTATCCCTTTTCGAAAATTATAAGCACAATCTTTTAGGCGTCATTTCAGATGTTAGTTATTTTAAAAATGGAAAACGGGACCCCAAGGCAGGTTTCGAATTTTTAAAATATGTAAGAAGTTCAGAACGCTATTTTCCATTCTTAGTGCAGTCTTCGGATATAAATAATGAAAAACTTGCCTTAGAGCTAAAAGGAAAATTTTTATATAAGCACTCCGAAACTTTAGGAAAAGAAATTAAAAATTACATCACTAAATATTTTTCGTTTGGGGCTTTTGAATTTTGGGATCCATTTCAAATGAAAATTTTGGCAACGGTAGAAGATTTAAACAGTTTTCAAAGGGCATTAAATATGGTAACCTCGGAAGCTATAGTTTATCATGCCAAAAGGAGTGAATATTCAAAATGGTTAAAATCGAGGGCACTTTTTCCGCTGGCTAACTTATTTAGCAAAGTTGAATATGAAGACTTTGAAAATCCTGAGGAAATAAGAGAATTTTTAATTAGGGCCATAAAAGCCTATCGCGTATATAGGTCAAGGGGAGTTATTTCAAAATTTAGTAAAAACACTTATGATGAATATTTAGGGTTTTCAAGAATTGGAGAAGGATCTTTAGGTGGAAAAGGAAGAGGTTTGGCATTTATTGATTCTTTTTTGAAACGCCATAAGTTGTTTAATAAATACAAGGATGTCAACATTTCTATTCCTCGTACGGTGGTGTTAAGTACAGAAGTATTTGATGAGTTTATGGAAAAACATGAACTGATTGGTTTTGTGGCCACTTGTAATAATGATGAAGAAATCTTAAATAAATTTAATTCAAAACCGTTACCAAAATGGGTAATGGAAGATATTCATGTTTTTTTAAATGTGTGTAAATCCCCTGTTGCAGTGCGCTCTTCCAGTGTTTTGGAAGACTCGCACTACCAACCGTTTGCCGGCGTGTTTTCTACTTATATGATTCCAAATACCGAAAAAGGAAAAATGGCAGAGATGATTGCTAGTGCAGTTAAATCAGTTATGGCATCTGCTTATTTTGAAAATAGCAAAATCTATTTAAAAGCAACTTCCCATTCCATTGAAGAAGATAAAATGGCCGTTATTTTACAGGAAGTTACCGGAAAACAATATGATGATGTTTATTATCCAAATATATCCGGAGTGGCTCGTTCCATAAATTTTTATCCCATTGAGCTGGAATTGCGCAATGAAGGTACCGCTAATATAGCTTTAGGTTTGGGCGAAATGATTGTTGGCGGAGGAAATACATTACGATTTTCGCCGTATCATCCAAAAAAGGTGCTGCAACTTTCCTCCCCAGGATCTACCCAACGCGATACACAGCAGTATTTTTTTGGGTTAGATATGAATCCGGAAAGTTATGTACCCTCAACCAGTGAAGCCATCAACAAAAAGAAAATATCCATTAGAAATGCTGAAAATCATGGTTCGTTAAAATTTGTGGCTTCAACCTATGATTTACAAAATAATGTCATCAAACCAGGTGTTTTACATGATGGTATTCGTGTGATTACTTTTGATAATATCTTAAAATACAATACATTTCCATTACCTGAAATTTTGAGGGATTTATTGCGTATTGGGCAACGAGAAATGAGAAACCCCATTGAAATGGAGTTTGCCGTTAAATTAGATGTTCCGGAAGGACAGCCAAAAGAATTTAGTTTTTTGCAAATAAGGCCCATCATTGAAAGTATAGAAACCTTAAGCACGCTTCCTGAAGACTTTAATATTGATGACACCATAATTTACTCAGAATCGGCTTTGGGCAATGGTAACTATGAGAATATTCATGATTTAATTTATATCAAACCCGAGACTTTTAATGCGTCAAATACTAGAAAAATAGCGTCAGCTGTTGAACAAATGAATAAAAAATTCGCTGCATTGGACAAAAACTATATTTTAGTAGGACCCGGCAGATGGGGATCAAGTGATCCATGGTTGGGAATTCCTGTAATTTGGCCACAAATTTCATCGGCAAAAATAATTGTGGAAGCCGGTCTTAATAATTTTAGAATTGATCCAAGCCAGGGAACACACTTTTTTCAAAACTTAACGTCCTTTAAAGTGGGTTATTTAACCATAAACCCATTTATAGATGATGGATTTTTTAATTTAGACTATTTAAATAATCAAAAATCGAGTTTTGAAGATGACTATTTAAGGCATGTGCATTTTGAAGAACCCTTAACGGTTATTATTGAAGGAAAAAGCAGTAAAGCCGCCATTTTTAAAGAAGGATTCAAACTTAATAAGGAACAAGATCTATCGAAAAAATTTAATGATGATGTGCCTCTTGAAGGTTTTATGTAAACTTTAATTAGGGAATTTTAACAGCAAAAATTGAAATTTCCGGTTGTTTTTTAAATATAAAAAGGGCCATATTTGCGCTAATTGTTTTTCTTTTACGAAAACGTTTGAAAAAAATCCGAAAATAAAAAATAATTGATCTTTTTTTGATTAAGAATTAATATAATATCTGTAATTTTGTACCTAATTATTTAAATATTTAATAAATTTCACATACGTTTAAATTATATTATTATGAATGTAAAAAATATATTGACTAACCTTGAAACCAAACATCCCGGTGAAAAGGAGTATTTGCAAGCAGTTCATGAAGTGTTAGAAT
>JAGXIN010000033.1 GCA_024635575.1 Flavobacteriia bacterium | reverse complement strand
TATTTATTCAACCCAAATGCTGAAGTGGAAATCCTTATTGGGCATTAAAAAAATTATTACAAACAAAAACAAATGTTAGCTCGTATTTTGAACTATAAATTTTACTGATATGAATAAGAATTATTATACCATAATTATGGCAGGCGGCGTTGGTTCCCGATTTTGGCCTATGAGCACAGAAAGGTTTCCCAAACAATTTCATGATATGCTGGGAACCGGAATTACATTAATCCAAAAAACAGTCAGCCGATTCGAAAAAATAATTCCTTCTGAAAATATTTTAATTGCCACCAACAGTAAATACGAAAAGTTGGTTTTGGAGCAACTTCCAAAAATTTCATCGAATCAATTGTTGTTAGAGCCTGCAATGCGAAATACAGCACCATGTATTTTATATAGCGCTATTAAAATTTACAATGAAAATCCAGATGGCATCATGGTGATTGCGCCATCAGATCATTGGATTGAGGATGAACAAAAATTTTTAAAAAACATTAAAACAGCCTTCGACTTCTGCGTTGAAAATGATGCGCTGGTAACGCTTGGCATTCAACCAACCTACCCAAATACCGGATACGGCTATATTCAGTTTGAAAATTCAGAAAATGAACTGAAAAAAGTTAAAAAATTTACTGAAAAGCCCAATTTGGAAAGTGCGAAACAATTTTTAGAAAGTGGTGATTACCTATGGAATGCTGGTATTTTTGTATGGAGCGTAAAAAGCATTTTAAAAGCTTTCGAAATACATTTACCTGAAATGCATACCCTTTTCTCTAAAGGAGAAAAAAAGTATAATACTGAGCTAGAAACACAATTTATAGAAGAAAATTACGCTTTTTCAGAAAATATCTCCATTGATTTTGGCATCATGGAAAAAGCGACCAATGTATTTGTTTTGCCGGTAAATTTTGACTGGAATGATTTAGGAACCTGGAGTTCATTATACGCAGAATTAAAAAAAGATTCGGACCAAAATGCCACTTTGGGCGGCAGCGTTATTTACATAGATTCATGCAATAATATCGTAAAAACACAGTCCAAAAAACGCATTGTGATTCAAGGTTTGAATGATTATATTGTAGTAGAAAAAGATGATGTGATTCTTATTTGCCCAAAAAACAAAGAACAAGAAATAAAAAAGATTACATCAGCTGTAAAAATTGAATTTGGAGAGGATTTTGTTTAAATAATATAGTTATGGAAAATAAAACTGATAATGAGCCTGCGGAAGATATAGAGTTGGACTTACATCCTGACATGAATAAGTTACAGTTGGCTTGGGAAACTCTTAAACAATTTTTATCTGATTTATTGAATATTAAAAAAGATACAGACAAAAAAGGCACCATTGAAGATATAAAAGAAAATATTTCAATGAAAGGTCATACTGCCTGGGTATTGGTTTTTTCAATTTTAATAGCTTCCATTGGTCTAAATATCGGTTCACCTGCCATCGTTATTGGTGCGATGCTAATATCTCCCTTAATGGGCCCTATTTTAGGTGTTGGATTGTCAATTGGCATCAATGATATCGATACTTTAAAACGCTCATTAATAAATTTGGGTGTTATGGTTGTTTTAAGTTTATTAAGTTCATTCCTGTTCTTTTTAATTCCAATATTCAGAAATGAAACCCCAGAACTTTTAGCAAGAACCGCTCCTGATGTTCGAGATGTATTTATTGCCATGGCTGGTGGTTTAGCCCTTATAATTGCCATAAGCAGAAGGAGTAAACAAACAAACACCATTGCGGGTGTTGCCATTGCGACTGCTTTAATGCCTCCATTGTGTACTGCCGGATATGGACTTGCGATTTGGAATTTAAGATATTTTGGAGGCGCTATGTTTTTATTTACCATCAACATTATTTTTATTGCTTTGGCAGCTTTTGGAATTGTTAAATTTTTAAAATTCCCTATGGTTAAATATTTAAATTCCGCAAAAAGAAAAAAGATAGCCAGACTGGTTTCGTTTATTGCATTTATAGTATTTGCGGGAAGCATATATTTATTTTTTAATTTATTTAAAGAAAATCAATTTAAACAATCTGCAGCAAATTTAATATCAGATATTAAAAAGAGCGGAATTAGCATTATAGATGAAAAAGATGAAGACTTGGATTATAAATCCAAAAGCGTAAAAATTTATGTGTATGGAAAAAAGCTTTCCTCAGAAAAAATTAATTATTGGAGAGACAAACTTCCGGAATATGGCCTCAATAAGGATACCAAATTAATTGTTGAACAGGGTCTTGATTCAGATTTTATGCTCGAGGTTGAAAACTTGACGGAACTGTATAGACAAAATCAAAAATTAATTACATTAAGAGATGAATCACTAAAAGAGAAAGAAGAAAAAATTAAACTTTTAGAAACTGAATTGGGTAAATATTACAACAGCCAAATACCTTTTGTACAAATTAGTAAAGAAGCTCAAATCAATTATGTCGGTTTAAAGCAATTAAGCTACGCTAAGTTTATTAACACTAATTTTAGTACTATAGACACCATTACAGTATTTAATGCAGAGTGGGGAGCTAATGTTTCAAATATTTCACAAGAACAAATTAAATTGAAAAAGTGGCTTAAAACACGATTAAATTTAGACACCCTTATTGTTATCAATCGCTAAAAATCAAAAATAACACCAAATCTCGGAAGAACGGTTCCTGAAGTATTTTCTACACTTTCCAACACATATTTGGAACTGTTATTTGAATCAATTATTTTATTTCCGTTGGCATCCAAAGCAGGGATTAAATAAGGTTGCTCAACCGCTTCCCCAGCTAAAGCATTTTGAACATCCACATAAAAATTCAGGGACATCTTTTTCCAGAACCAAGTTTTATCTATTCGAAGATCCAATTGAGAAAAGGTTTTAAACCGTTCGGTATTTAATTGGCTGAAATCTAAAATTCCCTGATTAGACACGTCATAATTTTCAATTTCGGAAGAGGCATCCATATCATATGGCGTATAAGGCCGTCCGCCAACCAATCTAAATTTACCGCCTATTTCCCAATTTCTTTTTAGTTTTTTCCCTCCTGTAATGGTTAACAAATGCTTGTTGTCCCAGGTTGAAGGGATATAGCTATTTAAATTGTCTTTAAATTCACTAACCACATAAGTATAAGATAAAATACCGTACAATCCGGAAAAAGACTTCTTTTGGGCAAAGAACTCAAAACCATAGGCCCTTCCTTCAGATGTTGAAGTTACTTCCTCATTTCCCACAACGCCAAAGTCGGCGCCTAAATTTGCCAGGCTGATTTGATTTCTAATGGAAAAAGGATAATTTTTGTACTTTTTATAAAAACCTTCCACACTAATTTTTGAACTGCTGTTTGGAGAAAATTCAAATCCGCTTACCCAATGATTTGCCTGAATGTATTTTAGTCCATTATTTTTATTAACCAAACTATTTTCCACATCTCTATATCCCAAAATTGTATAGGTTGGAAGCTGCGAATAAATACCGGCAGTGGCATTTACCGTAAGTTTTTCCGAAAGTGAATATGCCAAGGAAATTCTTGGCGAAAAATGATTGAGCGGATTTTGCATTTCGTCATTATAATCCGTTCCATCCAAACGAAATCCTAAGGAGGCCCCTAATTTGGAATTGAAATATTTTTTTGAAATTTGTCCGAATACCGCATATTTAAACATCAACAATTCCGAAGAAAAATCTATTTCGGAAACCCCTTCTGAATTGGCTATTTTTTGAAATGTTTCATTTGTGTATTTGGCCTGCTCGAAACCAAAACCGAGCGATAATTTATAATTATTGTCGGAAGTTGACGTATTTTCAAATCTAAATTTATTTTCTGTCTCTTTTGAAGTATAGTCTAACAATAAATCAGATGCATTGGCTGTGTTATTAAAATACTTTTTAGCGTTGTTGCTCAACTCATTTCTGCTCACCACAACCTGTTGAATAGAATTGTCCGAATAATGCTTGTAAGAAGCTCCTATTGTATAATTCCATTGCTCCTGAACGGGTACAATACTTAAAATGTAACGATTTCTTTTTATGGTTTCTTCATCGGTAACATTCTTATTTACGCTTTCATTTAACCTAAACTTGTCAATGGCGCCTAGGCCAATTAAACTAATTTCACTGTTGGCTGACAATTGGTGTTTTACTTTTAGTTGAAAATCATTATAAGTTGGCAAAAAAGGCAACTTAATTAATTTAAACAGAAACTGTAAATACGATTGGCGAACCGAGGCGATAAAAGTTGTTTTATCGTTTATTGGACCATCTAAAGTGATTCCGGCATCCGAAGTTCCAATAGTTGCTCTTGTATTTATTTTTTCGGGATTTCCGTCCTTCTGAGTAAACTCAATCACTGCACTCAATGCATTTCCTTTATCAGATTGAAATGCACTTGTATAAAAATCGACATTTCGAATTAAATCGGCATTGATAATTCCCACTGGTCCTCCTGTAGAGCCTTGTGTTTGAAAATGATTTATTACAGGAACTTCTATACCATCCAAATAAAATTTATTTTCAACAGGTGATCCCCCTCTAATGATGATATCATTTCTGAAGCCTGGATTTGATGCAACTCCCGGTAATGATTGAATTACTTTTAAAACATCTCTATTGCCGCCAGGGTTTCTTTCAATTTCTGCAATTCCAAGTGATTGCCGTGATAGCGGACTTTCTATTGATTTTTTAAATAATTTACTTTGCACAATCACTTCCTCCAACTGTTCATTATCCTGTACCAATTCAATGAAAATATAAGGTGTTTTTTCATTGGTAACCAAATAATCTTCAGAAAAAACAGTTGAATATCCTAAAAAAGATGCTTGAACCCTCACATAGCCCAAAGGAACATTCTTAATAACAAACGTTCCATCTTCATCTGAAATTGTACCAATATCAGTACCAACAACAATAACATTAACAAAAGGCATCAAGTCTCTCGTTTGCATATCGATCACTTTACCTTTAATTGCTCCTGTATTTTGTGAAAACCCTACTGATAGACTTAATAAAATCAAACAGAGCGCTAAGTTATTTTTCATTTCAATTCTTTTAAATTTTCAGCAAATATACAATTTTGTTTAATCGTATTTACTAAATGTTAAACAATTAAGTTGAGATACATAAAAAAAGCCCCAAACAAATTTGTTTGGGGCTTTTGTGGTGAGAGAAGGATTCGAACCTTCGAAGCTTGCGCAGCAGATTTACAGTCTGCCCTCGTTGGCCACTTGAGTATCTCACCAAAATTTCAAATTAAAAAGCTCCTCTATCTTGAGAAGCTTTTTGTGACCGGGCTGGGGCTCGAACCCAGGACCACCTCCTTAAAAGGGAGGTGCTCTACCAACTGAGCTACCAGGTCATTCTTTCCTTTTTAGCGGCTGCAAATATAAGGGTATATTTAATAAAAACAAACTTCTAACTTACTTTGTTTCTTTTAAATATACCTCTCTTACTTTTCTAAATAAATTAGAAGAATACACAAAATTCACAACCGCCTCATTTTCAGTTTTAAATATCTCTTTATTTGATCCCTGCCATTCTTTTACCCCATCCTTTAAAAAAATAATTTTTTCTCCTATTTCCATAACAGAGTTCATATCATGAGAATTAATCACGGTAATTATTTGATATTCTTCAGTAATTTCTTTAATTAAATTATCGATAACAGTGGCCGTATTTGGATCTAAACCTGAATTAGGTTCATCACAAAATAAGTACTTTGGATTCATGACTATGGCTCTGGCAATGGATACTCTCTTTTGCATCCCGCCAGACAATTCAGCCGGAAATTTTTTATTTGCATTTTCCAAATTCACTCTTTTCAAAACAAAATTTACACGATCAAGATTTTCTTCAAAGGATTGATCTGTAAACATTTTTAGCGGAAACATGATGTTTTCTTCAACAGTTAAAGAGTCATACAGTGCACCACCTTGAAAAACCATACCAATTTCTTGCCTTAAAAGCCTGTGTTCTTTAATGCCAAGTTCCGTATGTTTTCTTCCATCAAAAGAAATAATCCCGCTATCTGGAATGTGCAACCCAACCAAGCATTTTAAAAAAACTGTTTTACCAGATCCGCTCTGACCAATAATCATATTGGTTACGCCTTTTTCAAAAGTTGTTGTAATTCCTTTTAAAACAGGTATGCCTTTAAATTCTTTATATAAATCTACAACTTCAATCATTTAGGCTAATAGCATTTGGGTTAAAAAATAATTCAATAAAATAATAACGACACTTGTCCAAACTACCGCCTGTGTACTTGCTCTGCCCACTTCTAAAGAACCGCCTTTAACATAATAGCCGTGGTAAGCCGGTATCGTTGCAATTACAAATGCAAATACAACTGTTTTTATTAAAGCATACTGTATATAATAAGGATCAAAATCAAGTCGAAGACCATAAATATAATCTTCACTATTAAATAAATCAGTTAAAGTACCTGCAAAATATCCTCCTAAAATTCCTAAAAACATAGCCAATGATATTAACAGTGGGTAAAAAAATACTGTTGCAATAATCTTCGGAAGCACCAAATAATTTAAAGAATTGATCCCCATGACTTCCAAAGCATCTATTTGTTCAGTAACACGCATAGTACCGATACTTGAAGAGATATAGGATCCAACTTTTCCTGCCAAAATAACACTCATAAATGTTGGTGCAAATTCTAAAATCATTGATTGTTTTGTAGCAAAACCAATAAGGTATTTAGGGATAAAAGGATTATCGACATTTAATGCCGTTTGAATAGCAATAACCCCACCAACAAAAAAGGAAATAAAAGCAATTATTCCTAATGATTTTAACCCTAAATCTTCAATTTCCCTAAATAGCATTTCTTGAAAAACCGACCACTTTTGAGGTTTTCTGAAAACTTGCCGAAGCATTATAAAATACTTCCCAACATGTTTTAAGTAATTCATTAAATATATTTTTGGCTAAAATATTAAATTTATACTACGTAAAATCCCTTTTTATAACTTTAATTCATCCTTCCTTTAAAATATAGCATTTTTTAATTCATAAAATTTAAATCAGATTAAAGTAAATTTTGAATTATTATTTAAGAGTAAATATGATGCTAAGTAGATATCATTTTAACTTACATTACAATATGTTTATTGGTTGAATGCATCATTTAAGCCAAAATTAAAAATCCTCCTATTGATATAGAAGGATTTTTTTATTTAAAGTGTAGTCATTAACTTTTAAACACGATATTCGTCAGTTTTCCAATTGATGATTGCTTTTTTAATGTCATTTTCTGCTAGATCTTCCATTGCTGCTTTATCAGCCAAAGCAGGAAATTCCTCATCAGATGCAAAACGCAATCCAACAAATTGCCTAGTAGTTAACTTATTACTTACAGTTTTTCCCGTTAAAATGAAATATCTAAGCTTTTCTTCCGCTCTAATAGCCCTGTCTTGAGCTCTTAATGCAAATGATCTAATAAAGAAGAACATAAATAATAAAATAAACCCAAGCAATAACAGTAAAGAAGCTGAGTATAAATTATCCTCTGATGACTTTAGAATATTTCTAATTGAACCTCCTAAAAAAGCTAAAATAGCCAAAAGAGTTACTACGTGATATCCAACCACAAATTTGCTGTGATTCTTATAATTTTGTTGTTTCATGTCTTCATTTAATTAGTTATTTACAACAAAATACGGTTAAATAATTCAGAATTAAAGAATTCCAGTGAACAAATTTCTACAATTTATTTCAAAAAAAAACCTTCAACAATTAAGTTGAAGGTTTTCAAAAGAAAGGCGGTGACATACTCTCCCACCTAGTGGCAGTACCATCTGCGCTGATAGGCTTAACTTCTCTGTTCGGTATGGGAAGAGGTGAGCCCTATCGCTATAACCACCTTAAGATTTAAGTTAGCAGTTTCAGTTGTCAGTTGGCAGTATTATAAAAATACTGTAAACTGTCACTGTATACTGTTAACCGCAGTTCTTAGTCTGCTTATGTGTTGACATACTGAAAAAATAATATCTTAAAATCAAAATTATATAAAAAGTCGGCATAAAAGCCTATGGGTTATTAGTACTACTCGGCTATGACATTACTGCCTTTACACCTATAGCCTATCAACGTGGTGATCTCCCACGACCCTTTAAAGAAATCTCATCTTGTGGTGGGTTTCGCGCTTATATGCTTTCAG
>JAGXIN010000003.1 GCA_024635575.1 Flavobacteriia bacterium | reverse complement strand
TCATCACCAAGATTTGACCCTGCCATTCTTTGATGTTTTACACAAGAAACACCTTTACGAATTTCCTGTCTCTGAACACCTTTTACATAAGCCAACATACCATCTTCTCCAAAATAACCTTCAGTTAAATCATTCATATGAAGTGCTGTTGTATGATAAGTTGGTAAGGTAATTAAGTGATGAAAAATGCCCGCATCTCTTGCGCCATCAATTTGGAACGTTCTAATTTTTTCATCAGCACGACAGCACAATTGGGAATCATCATATTGCACATCCATTAAATTATTTCTATCATAGTCTGTCATATTTTCACCTTCCGAAAGCATTTCTTCATATACCTGATTACGGAAATTTAATGTCCAATTAAAAGATGGCGAGTTATTGTAAACCAATTTAGCATTTGGCACAACTTCTTTAATTCTGTTTACCATATTTGCGATTTGCTTAACATTTGGTGTTGGAGTTTCAATCCATAGCAAATCTGCTCCATTTTGAAGACTGGTCACACAATCTAACACAACTCTATCTATATTAGAGCCATCTTTAAATTTATACAATCCATTTGGCAATCTTACAGGGCGCACCAATTTACCATCTCTTTTAAGAAACACATCATCTTCTTTAGCATCATTTATGTCAATTTCTTCTGCCTCTACAAAGGCTAAATATTGAGAAGCTAAATCTCCTGGTTCATTACTAACTGGTAATTTCTGCGTTAAACTAGCACCTTCAGAATCTGTTCTTGCAACAATAATTCCGTCATCTACTCCTAATTCTAAAAACGCATACCTGATAGCATTCAGTTTGGCAATAAAATCTTCATGAGGCACAGTAACTTTTCCATCTTGATGTCCACATTGTTTAGCATCAGAAACTTGATTTTCAATTTGAATCGCACAAGCGCCAGCTTCAATCATTTTCTTTGTTAACAAATAAGTAGCTTCTTCATTTCCAAAACCTGCATCGATATCAGCAATAATAGGAACTACATGTGTTTCAAAATTATCAATTTGATTTTGCACATCTTCACCTTTTTCAAGTCTTCTAAATAAATCATTTAACTCAATTGCATCTGCTTGTCGCAAGAAATCATAAATTTCTTTAATTAATAAAGGAACCGCTGTTTTTTCGTGCATCGATTGATCTGGCAATGGTCCAAATTCTGAGCGTAATGCAGCTACCATCCAACCAGATAAATATAAATATCTTTTACTTGTTGTTTTATGATGCTTTTTAACAGCTATCATATTTTGTTGCGCAACAAAACCATGCCAACAACCTAATGATTGTGTGTAATTGGAAACATCTGCATCATAATCTGCCATATCTTTTCTCATGATGGCCGCTGTATATTTAGCGATATCTAAACCTGTTTTAAAACGATTTTGAGCAACCATTCTAGCTGCAACTTCAGGATTTATTGCATTCCAAGTATTTCCATACTTAGTTTTAAGATCTCTTACAGTTTGTAAAGCAGAACTATAGTTACTTTGTGCTAAATTTTTCATAATTTTGTTTTTAATTTTTATAGTTATTTATATGAATCACCCTTTAATTTCGCGGTTTTTGGGTGGTTTTTTTTATAGATATTTATAAGCTTTTAGAGTTAAAAACTCTTCAAATTTGTCTGAAATGACCAGCGAGTCAAATATTTCGCCAGCTTGATTAAATTTTCCTTTTTCAAACTCATTCTCACCCACCAATTCTTTAATTTTTTGAATTTCAGACTCCAATAAGTCAAGATAAAGTTCAACGGTAAATTTTCTTCCGTCTTCCATTGTGGACATATTGTGAAGCCATTGCCACAATTGTGTTCTTGAAATTTCTGCTGTTGCAGCATCTTCCATCAAATTATACAAAGCTGCTGCTCCATTTCCTGACAACCAGGATTCCAGATATAAAATTCCGACATTGATGTTTTTACGAATTCCATCTTCCGTAATGGTGCCTTTTGGCTTTTCAAGCAATTGGGATTCTGTAATTTTCAAATCATTTCGTTTGTTATGAATCTGATTCTTCTCTGGCATAAACTTATTAAAAACTTCCAGGGCAACCGAAACCAATCCAGGGTGTGCTACCCAGGTTCCGTCATGTCCGTTTTTTGCTTCACGCTCCTTATCTGCTCTAACTTTCTCAAAAGCAATTCTGTTGGCCTCATCATCATTTTTTACAGGAATTTGTGCTGCCATTCCTCCCATTGCATGAACATTTCGCTTGTGACAACGTTGAATTACCAACAAGGAATAAGCTTCCATAAAAGGTGTTGCCATAGTTACCTGACTTCGATCTGGCACAGTAAAGTTTTTGTGATTCCTGAATTTTTTGATATAGGAAAATATGTAATCCCATCGTCCGCAATTCAATCCAGCCATATGGTCTTTCAACTCATAAATAATTTCATCAATTTGAAAACTTGCAGTAATAGTTTCAATTAAAACGGTTGCTTTAATGGTAGCTTGTTTTATTCCCAAGTATTCTTGCGAAAACACAAAAACTTCATTCCACCAGCGTGCTTCTAAATAATGTTCCAGTTTTGGCAAATAGAAATAAGGGCCAGACTCATTTAACAATAACTGATGTGCATTATGAAAAAAGTAAAGTCCAAAATCGACCAAGGAACCGGACATTTGTTTTTCATTAATCAGCATATGTTTTTCATTCAAATGCAAGCCTCTTGGTCTAACCAAAATGGTTGCTATGGTAGCATTTAATTTATATTCCTTACCGCTTTCATTAGAAAACGAAATGGTTTTATTCACCGCATCCTTTAGGTTTTGTTGCCCTTCCATTATATTGCTCCAAGTTGGAGAATTGCTGTCTTCCAAATCCGCCATAAAAACTTTTGCACCGGAATTCAGGGCATTGATAATCATTTTTCTATCAACCGGCCCAGTAATCTCAACCCTTCTGTCCAACAAATCTTTTGGCAAAGGAGCTGCAGTCCAATTGTCTTCTCTTATGGCTAAAGTTTCTTTTGGAAATTCTGGAAAATTCCCTTTATCAAAATAATTTTGCTGTACAACCCTTCTTTCCAAAAGTTCCAATCTCTCGCTGTTAAATTTTTCGTGCAGTTGCACTAAAAAATCCATAGCTTCATTAGTTAAAATATCACTGTAAGAATTTTTAACATCTTCTGAAAAATTTACTGGGTGAATTGTTGTTTCATTAAATTTTTTCATCTTGGTTTATTTTTATGAGGACAAACATAAAATAAAGTTTTTAATAAAACAAGCGAACGTTCGCTAAATTTAAATAATGAACATATTTTTATTATTTCGCTAAAAAACATACCTTTGTTTTATGAATATCGAAGAAGAATACATCCGTTTAATCTTTGGATTGAAATTGAAGCAAATACGAACAGAAAAAAATCTGTCCTTATTTGGACTTTCGAAACTTACAAACATCTCAAAATCGTACTTAAACGAAATTGAAAAGGGCAAAAAATATCCCAAAACGGATAAAATCGCACTATTGTCGCAAGTATTGGAAGTTCCCTATGACAATATGGTTTCCTTAAAACTAGATAAAAACCTAGCGCCATTGGGAGAAATATTGCAGTCGAAAATATTAAAAGAAATACCTCTAGATTTATTTGGCATTCAGGAAGCAGACTTGATTGACATTATTTCAAATGCGCCCGCCAAGGTAAACGCTTTTATAAGTACCTTAATTAAGATTGCCCAAAACTACAATATGTCGCGCGAAAGTTTCTTTTTAGCGGCTTTACGCTCTTACCAGGAAGCACATAACAACTATTTTGAAGACATTGAACTCAGTGTTGAAAAATTTGCCAAAGCCTATCAGATTAATTTAGAGGAAAAGATAAAATCGAGTGATCTAGAAGAAATATTAATTGAGGAGTTTAAATATAAGATCATTAATAATGGTCTTTCCTCTTATACAAATTTAACTGAATTAAGGTGTGTGTTTATTCCTAAAACAAGCACTTTATTATTAAGCGACAACATCGACGAATCGCAAAAAACATTTATTTTCGCAAAAGAACTGGCCTATAATTACTTGAATTTAAAAGAAAGACTCTACACATTTTCCTGGATAAAATTTGAAACCTTCGATCAGGTTTTAAATAATTTTATGGCATCTTATTTCGCCGGCGCGCTCATCATTCCAAAAAAAGCCATTGAAAATCAGCTTAAAACATTTTTTGAGCAAGAAAAATGGGATGGCGATACTTTTAATAAAATGATTGCCCGTTTTACAGATTCGCCTGAAACCTATTATCAGCGCCTCACAAACATATTGCCAAAAGTATTTCATTTCAAAAACTTATTCTTTTTGCGTTTTACCAATAAAAATGGCGAAAATAGGTACAAGCTTTCAAAAGAGCTTCATATTACCCAACAACAGCCGCCTACAGCAAACGAAACTCATGAGCGGTATTGCAGAAGGTGGATTTCAATTGATCTTTTGAATAGGGTGGAAAAAAATGAAATTATTTCTGACATTCAAATTTCTAATTATCCGGAAAATGATTTAAGTTATTTGGTGATTTCAAGTGCCACAAAAGATCCTTTTAAAGAAAATTACAATAGAAGTATCAGCATTGGATTGCTAATTTCTCCGCTATTAACAAGTAAAATTAACTTTATAAACGATGCCAATATTAAATCTAAAAAAGTGGGTGTTACCTGTGAACGTTGCCCAATTGCCGACTGTGATGTTCGGGTTGCTGAAGCTATTGAACTGCAAAAAATAGCCAAAAACGAAGAAATTTCCAAAACGGTTCAACAACTTCTAACAGATTATTCCTAAAATAGCATCGGTACTTCAATAAAAATCAATTCGGAAGTACTTTTGGACTTTATTTGAACACTTTTTACTTCGGAAATTCCGATGGCGTCACGTTTTGCCAAAATTTCATTATCAATGCTTATATCACCTTCAATAACCATCAAATATAGTCCGTGATTTTCGGATTTCAGGGTGTAATTAAACACAGAATTTTCATCCAAATCAATGCGTGAAATTTGTGCATCCTGATGGATTTTCAAAGTATTTTTTGCATCACCATCTATGGATGAAACTAAGACTTGAAGCTTATTTTTTCTTTCTGAAGGATCAAATTTTTTCTGATCATATCTAGGTTCCACATCATTTTTATTGGGAATAATCCAAATTTGAAATAAGTTTATTTCTTCGCTTGGTGAATTATTCATTTCAGAATGTTGCAAACCGTTACCGGCGGACATCACTTGCACTTCTCCGGTTTCTATGGCAATCCATTTATTTCCCATAGAGTCTTTATGTTTCAAGGCGCCCTTTAAAGGAATGGTGATAATCTCCATATTGTTGTGCGGATGCGTTCCAAAACCCATTCCGCCTTCAATGGTATCATCATTCAATACTCTTAATGCGCCAAAATTTACTTTTTCAGGATCATAATAATTCGCAAAACTAAAGGAATAATTTGCATTTAGCCATCCGTAATTGGCTTGGCCTCTATTTGCAGCTTTATGGATTGTTTTTTTCATTTTTCCGGAATTTAAATTTGATAATTTTGAAAGTATTTCAGGAATCGTATATTTTTATGAATTTTATTTTAGCAATTTATATGTTATAAGCTTTTTTCAAATTCTTTCACCAATTTAAGTAACTCTTCTTTTAATTCAGGGTTCACAACTTCTCCATCTTTAAAATTTTCATCAAACAAAGGAAACGGCATACTGCCAATAATGTTTGCCCCCATATATGGAAATTTACCCAAAGCAATATTCAAAACAGATTTTCCTCCGCGAACTCCAGGTGATGCGCTTAACAACAACATTGGCTTATTTCTCCATACTTTACCTTTAATTCTTGATATCCAATCGTAAGCATTTTTAAAAGCTGCAGAATACGCACCATTATGTTCCGCTAAAGAAACAATAAAACCATCGGCTGTGTCAAATATTTCATTTAAGTCTACAACGCCCTTTGAATATCCTTGTTCAGCTTCAACATCAACAGAAAACAAGGGCATTTTATAATCATTTAAATCAATATTTATGATATTCACATTCTTCATAAAACTACCTGCATGTTCAGCCAATTTCTTATTTATTGAATTATTACTGGTACTTCCCCCAATTGTTAGAATATTTTTTTTCATTTGTATTGTTATCTTTTAACAAAGATATTCAGAATATTTATCATTTACATCAATATTTATTTTCAATAATTATAAGTAATTATAATTAACATTCATTTTGTACTTTAGCAGCTCTTCAAAAGATCAAATAAAATGGATATCAACTTCAATAAAAACGAAGATTTCAATAAACTTCAATTGGCGGCTCTAAAGAAAAAATTGGTAAAGGTTTATAAAGGCGGCGGTGAAAAAAGAACTGAAAAACACAGAGACAAAGGGAAGTTAACGGCAAGAGAACGCATCGATTATCTTTTTGACGCCAAGAGCAATTCCATTGAAATTGGTGCTTTGGCTGGCGAAGAAATGTACGAAGAACACGGCGGCTGTCCATCGGGTGGTGTCATCGTAAAAATTGGATATGTCAAAAAAAAACAATGCATTGTTGTAGCCAATGACGCGACAGTAAAAGCCGGTGCATGGTTTCCCATCACAGCAAAAAAGAATTTACGCGCCCAAGAAATTTCTATGGAAAATAAATTGCCTATAATCTATCTAGTAGACAGTGCCGGAGTTTATTTACCAATGCAAGACGAAATATTTCCCGATAAAGAACACTTTGGCAGAATTTTCAGAAACAACGCAGTAATGAGCAGCATGGGAATTACACAAATTGCTGCCGTTATGGGAAGTTGTGTGGCTGGTGGTGCCTATTTGCCGATTATGAGCGACGAAGCTATTATTGTGGATAAAACCGGAAGCATCTTTTTAGCAGGAAGTTATTTGGTTAAAGCTGCTATTGGTGAAAATGTGGACAATGAAACTTTAGGTGGTGC
>JAGXIN010000151.1 GCA_024635575.1 Flavobacteriia bacterium | reverse complement strand
GCTGATTTGTGTGCACAAATATCGACTCCATAGGCAAAACCACTCACAATAATCGGATTGTATTCTTTCAATTCACTTATTAATTTTTCACAAAAATCCCTTCCGTAACCAGTAATTTGACGGGTTCCTACAATACTGATAATTGGCCCTTTGTTTAAATCAATATTCCCTTCTTTAAAAAGCAAAATTGGACCATCAATGCAATGTTTTAATCTTTCTGGGTAATTTTTATCCGTAAAATAAAGCGTTTCAATATTGTTTTTCTGAATATATTTTAATTCTTCTTCGGCTTCTTTTAAGTTGGCCGGATCGAATAAATGTTGAACGGAAAGGGTACCAAAACCAAAAATATTCTCAATATTTCGCCGCTTTTCTTTAAAGACATCTTTTGCACTTCCACAATGAGCAAGCAGCTTTTTTGCATTAATATCTCCAATACCTTTAACGCGCTGTAACGCCAAAACATAGTGCAATTCTTCTTCAAGCATATTTAACAATTTGAATGTCAATATATAAAATTATTGTTAATAAAAATCAGGCATAACTATAAATTTAAATGCAGATTGTATTATATTTGTTTCAATGACTTTATCAAACTACATAAGCGATTTATTATACCGATACGAATGTGTGATTGTGCCAAATTTTGGCGGTTTTGTAACCAATGAAATTTCGGCAAAAGTGAATCATTTCACACACACTTTTTATCCACCTTCTAAACAACTGTCATTCAATTCCCATTTACAAAATAATGACGGATTGCTGGTAAACTATGTGGCTTCCTCCAAAAAAATTTCCTATTCAGAAGCATTGGAATCTATTGAAAAAGAAGTGGATGAGTGGAAACTACTGCTTACTGTTGAAATGCTTGAATTGGAAAATATAGGGTCACTAAAATTAAATAAAGAACGCAAACTCATTTTTGAACCAGTAAATTCACTTAATTATTTAACGTCCTCTTTTGGATTGGGTTCTTATGTTTCGCCAGCAATAAAACGCATTGTTTACAAAGAAAAAATTAAGCAGTTGGAAACATCTTCAACTGAAGAAAGCAAACGAAAAACGCCTGCATTTATTAAATATGCGGCAACAGCAGCAATTCTTTTTGCCCTGGGCACAGTAAGTTGGAATGAATACCAAAAAATTGAATACAAAAATTTGGTTGCCGAAGCTGAACAACAACAAAAGAAAGTTGAAAAAACGATCCAGGAAGCTACTTTTGTGATATCCAATCCTTTGCCGGCAATTACCTTAAATGTTACTAAAGAAATCTATAATTACCACATTATAGCTGGTGCTTTTAGAGCTCCTGAAAATGCAGAGAAAAAATTACAATCCTTACTTCAAAAAGGGTACAATGCTAAAATTTTAGGCATTAATAAGTGGAATTTAACTGAAGTTGCCTTTGAAAGCTTTATCGACAAAAATGAAGCAATAAATAAGTTATACCAAATTAAAAAAACAGAGTCAAAAGACGCTTGGCTGTTGATTAAAGAATATTGATCAACAATTTTTATTGAGGATTTCTTTTCAATAAAAAATAGGAGTATTTCCAAAAAAATTCAATTGACCATGGCAAAAACACCAAAGGATTCTTTAACAATATTAACTGATATTGTTTTACCTGCAGATACAAATCCCTTAGGAAACTTATTTGGAGGCGAGTTATTGGGACGAATGGACAGGGCCTGTAGTATTTCGGCACGTCGTCATTCCCATGCAATTGTGGTAACCGCATCTGTAAATCATGTGGCTTTTAACAAGGCGGTTCCTGTGGGCAGTGTAGTGACCATTGAAGCTAAAGTTTCAAGGGCTTTTAAGTCGTCCATGGAAATTTATGTAGATGTTTGGATTGAAGATCGTGAATCCCAGATACGTTCAAAAGTAAACGAGGGCATTTACACTTTTGTGGCTGTTGATAAAAATGGAAAACCCATCGCTGTTCCTCAAATAGAACCTGAAACTGCGCTTGAAAAAGAACGCTACGAAGGTGCTTTGCGCCGTAAACAATTAAGCTTGATCCTTTCCGGAAAAATGAAGCCTACTGATGCCGACGAATTACGGGCATTATTTGTAGGGTAAAACTTACATCTTATATATCCAGGAAGCCGGGTTTTCCGTTTTTACATTTCGCGATAACACAAATCCCAAAATTGTTTTCCCTGTGATTTTATCGGTAAAAATAGTTCCAATTTCTTCTTTTGTTTTTACTTTATCACCTGTGTTCACAAAAACACTTTCCAAATTTTTATAGACCGTAATATAATCCCCGTGCTGTATGAGAACGGCTTTTAAATTCCCACCCATAACTTGAACCGACAAAACAGTGCCTTCAAAAACAGCACGGGCCTTACTGCCGGTATCTGTAGTAATTCTAACGCCATTACTCTGTATGGTGGCCGTTTTAACAATAGGATGTGGTTGTTTTCCATAATAGGTAGAAACATATCCTTTTTCAACAGGCCAAGGCAATTGTCCTTTGTTAGCCGTAAATTTTGTAGCCAATTCCTTAGCTTCAGCCGTAAGGGTGAAAGTTGCTGATGTGGTGTTTGAAGTGTTTTTATTAGAGGCAGCGATGGCATCTCTAATTATTTTCTCTATTTGAGCCTCAATTTTCCTCTCTTCTTTTTGAAATTGGCGTATTTGTCTTTTGTATTTATTTTCTTTATTCTTAACCTTGCTCAATAAGCCTTCCTGCTCCTTTTTTTCTTTTTGAATAACAATTTGCTCTTGCTGTTTTTTAGTCAACAATTCTTGTTTTTGTTTCTTTTTTAAAACTAAAGCATCTGTTAATTCTTGAATTTCCAGTATTTTTTTTTGAATTTCTTCTCCCTGATTTTTTCTAAAACTGGAGTATTGCTTCATATACTGAAAACGTTTATAACCCTGATAAAAAGTTTCAGAAGAAAGCAAAAACATAATTCTGCTATTTTGGGACTTGCTTTTGTATGATTTATAAATCATGGTGGCATAATCCTTCTTAAGCGCTTCCAAATCACGTTCGTTTTTGTTAATTTCTAATTGGTTTAAGTAAATTTCATTTCCTAACTCAGAAGTTTCATTTGAAATAATAGAAATTAATTCTTCCCTTTTGCTAATTTTATCATTTAAATCCTTAACATCAATAAGTAAATTATTTTCCGTCCTTTTAGTATTGGAAAGCAAGGCGTTTATATAAACAATATCTTTTTGAATTTGAGCTCGACGAGCCTCTAAGCCCTCTTGCTTTTTGTTTTGAGACAACATTGTTGCACTTAATAAAAGTGCTGAAACAAGAAAGATAGATTTAAATTTAAACTGCATTATTTTAAACTAATTTCTTTGTAACCAGTTGGAATGTCAAATGGAAAGGTTAATTCTTCATTAAATTCAACCGATCTATATTCAATATTTATAGTGGTTAATTTTTCATGGTCTGTAGCTCTTATATTAATATTTTCAGGGAACTGCTCTCCTTTAATATTTTTATAATTTGCGTAGGAAACAGATAACAATTGTTGTTTTTCAGTATTCGTAATTTCTTGGCGGTTCAATTTAAAATTTTCGGGATTCAGAAAAAACAAAATGCCAAACAATTCATTCTCCTTTTTTGGAGAAATTTCATACAATTGATTGTCGATTCTAGAATCATATTTTCCTTTTCTTAAGTTTAAAACGGCTTGTCCCAACAATATATTTTGAACCTTTTCATAATCCAATTCCGTTCCCAGCCATTTGCTTAACAAGGAAAAATCTCCATCAAAATAGGTGCCTTTCAATTTTTCGTAATAACTCACTCTATTGGGCGTTATTTTAACTTTCGCCAAAGGAAATCCAAACTTAGTGGCGCTCATCCAAATTGTTTTGTCTGTTTCGATGCGGAGTTTAATATTAATGGAAGTTGACGTTTTACTGTCGGAATATTTTGTATTTAAATTGGCACTCACCGTTTTCTGGTTAAAATTATGGTCGTAGTGATTGCTAATTATTTTTTTTGTTGAAATATTTTCAATAATATCCATATCCGTTAGGCTTTTTTTGCTTTTACACGAAGTAAGCGCAATTAATATCAAGATTCCTATTTTAAAATAATGTTTCATCATTTAATTTTCTTTTCTTAACGCAGTGGCTCGTTGTTTGTATTTTAATGCCTCACTTTTATTGCCCAATTTTTCATAACTTACTGAAAGTTGCTCATAAAAATCGGCTTCCATTGCGGTGTTATCAATAACAAAATCAATGCCAATAGTTAAAACGGCAATGGCTTCTGTATATTTTTCCAGCATATTTAGGGCCAGGCCATTCATTTTATATAAATAGGGTTGTTCCGGAAATAATTCTAAAGCCTCTTTACTATCGGCATATACCAACTCAAAAAGTTCTCTTGAAGCCTCAATATCCAAAATTTTCCGCACTAATTTAAATTCCTTATTGTCCGTGTATAATTTTTTTAAGGATTCAATATCTATATTTTCATTGTTAATATCAGCCGGTTTTTCAATATTTTGCTGAAGTAATTTTCTATTCTCCAAAAAACCTTTAAAAGCTCTTAATTTTAAAGTTGACATGGCGTTTTCCTCTATTTTTGCAATCAATTCTTCAGCTTCCGCAAAATTTTGGTTTTGAACATAAAGAAATACCAATTCTTCAGAATCTTTTGGCTGTTTTTGAACAAGCTTTTTTTGAATTTTAATGGCATTTTTAAAATTCCTTTGTGCTTTTAAAACAGCAACTTTGTGGTGTAACAAATATGTGTTTTCAGGATCTAGCGACAGGGCTTTATCAATAAACAGGTTCGCCTCAAAATAATTGTTAAGTTCTAAATGATTTTTTGAAAATTCAAATAAAACCGAAACATTTAAGGGATCTATTTCATTACACAATTCTAAACTTTCAATAGCTTTGCCATAGTTTTTTATGGCTTTTTGCTTTAAAGCTTCAAAAAAATGGGTTTGAAATTTTAAGCTGTTTTCTTCTTCAATATTTATTTGCTGGGCATACGAAAAACTTGAAATGAATATCATTCCAATCGCTATTATCCTATGTAAATTCTTAGTTTTCATACAGCATTGCAATATACAATTTATTCAAACGAAAAAAATGTTAATTAGTCAATTAGCCAATTGAATGTTTAGAAAAAAGAAAAGAGAAAAGAGAGAAAATACTTTTAACTTTTTGTAAATTCCCCATTTCGGGGGGCTTTTAAATTCCCTTTGGAATGGCATCTATTAATTTTTGGGCATAGGCCGTTTTTGGCGATTCATAAATGGTATCGGCATCACCAATTTCCTCAATTTTACCATTATTCATCACCAACAATTGGTCGGCCATATATTTTACGACTGCCAAATCGTGTGAAATAAAAATATAGGTGAACCCAAAAATAGCTTTCAGTTCATTCAACAAATTCAATACCTGCGCCTGCACAGAAACATCGAGTGCCGAAACAGATTCATCGCAAATAATTAATTTTGGTTTTAGGACAATTGTTCGTGCTATACCAATCCGTTGCCTTTGGCCGCCCGAAAATTCATGTGGATAACGGTAAAAATGCTCTGCTTGCAAACCAACGCGCTCCAACAATTCAAAAACATGTTTTTTTCTTTCTTCGGAGGAATTTAATATTCCATGAACTTTCATTGGCTCCATCAATGCTTCACCTACAGGAATTCTTGGATTGAGTGATGAAAACGGATCTTGAAAAATAATCTGAACTTCTTTTCTAAAATCCTTCAACTCCTTTTTTGAAAGATTGGTAACATCCTTTTGTTTGTAAAAAATCTGTCCTTTTGTAGCTTTTTCCAAATGCAGAATGGTACGGCCCAATGTGGTTTTTCCGCAACCCGATTCGCCCACCAATCCCAAAGTTTCCCCTTCAAAAAGCTGAAAAGACACCTCATCAACTGCTTTTACAGGACTTGTTTTTCCAAAGAAAAAATGTTTTTCAGTATTAAAATAAGTCGCTACATTTTTAACTTCCAGCAAAGGTCTTTCGGCATAAATTTTAGCGTGAAATTTAGCGCGCTGTTCTTTTGTATAGACTTCATCATCAACCTTATTTTCTATAAAATCTTTAACGGTTGGCAACATTTTTAAACGTTCTTTCAAGTTGGGTTTAGAATTAATGAGCGCTTTGGTATAATTGTGAACAGGATGTTTAAAAACCTGATTTACATTTCCTTGTTCCACAACTTTTCCTTGATACATGACCAAAACGGTATCCGTTATTTCTGAAACCAGCGCCAGATCGTGGGTGATAAAAATGATGCTCATTTCAGTTTCTTGCTGAAGCTCTTTCAATAGTTCAATAATTTCTTTTTGTATGGTTACATCCAGTGCTGTAGTGGGTTCGTCGGCAATTAAAATTTGCGGTTTGCAGGCAATCGCAATCGCAATCATTACCCGTTGTTTTTGTCCGCCAGAAAGTTGGTGGGGATATTGACCATACATGGTCTCGGCTCTTGGCAATTTTACTTTATTAAAAAGTTCAATGACCAGCTTTTTAGCTTCCTTTTTTGATATTTTTTTGTGCTGTAATAATATTTCCTGAACCTGATAACCGCAAGTTAAACTTGGATTTAAGGAACTCATGGGTTCCTGAAAAATCATGGAGATTTTATTCCCCCTGATTTTTTGAAAATCCTTTTCTGAAGTTGTTTGTAAATTGGTGTTGTCAAATAAAATACTTCCGGTTATGACTGAGTTTTTTGGCAGCAATCCTAAAATAGCCAATGCAGTTACCGATTTTCCACTTCCGGATTCTCCAACAATTCCCAAAATTTGTTGTTGGTTCAATTCAAACGAAACATCATTAACCACCTTATTTAACTCAGTATTTGAGCCAAATGAAATTGATAAATTCTGTACTTTTAAAATAGGTTCCATAAAGTAATAAATTGTTATTGCTGTAAACAAAAAACCGGATTCTCTTGGTTACGAATATAGCCAAATTTAAGAAGACACTTTATTTTTGGTCGCTAATTTTACCAATCCGACTGCGGAAACCAGCGCCCAGCAACCTTCCAAAATCACAAATGGTATATAATTTAAAAGCACCGATGCCAGACACGCAATGCCAGCGCCCATAAAATTCAGCAGCAAATAGGATAAACTGTCGGTTTTAATCTTGTCTTTCAAGTTCAGGAAAAACGCTACTAAAAGAAGGGTTACGCCAATAAATCCGGTCCAGTCTATATAGTTCATATTCGTTATGTTTAAAGAATTATAGTTTTATTTTTTATGCCTTTCAGCAAATAATTTCCACAGTAAAATTAGGCTATTTTTATTTTGTTGTTGAGAAAAAACGAATCGATAACAAATTGTTTATTGCTTGCATCTTTATTAGATTTAGCTGCGTTAGGGATAGAGCGGTTTGTTTGAGCTCTCCCGGTTTTTTCCGGGAAGCGAGTAGTGAAATACTTGTATTCATGAGTTCCTTATTAATAAAATAAATATAACGAATAAAGCCCGACCCGCAGGGGAACGTCCAAAATTTTCAAGCAGCTGTTCCCAAAATTGTTTCTCGACTTTTATTGCGTACTTTTGCAAAAATTTGAAATATGAATTATTTATCCGTTGAAAATATATCGAAGTCGTTTGGTGAAGTGGCGCTTTTTAGCAATGTTTCATTCGGCATAAATAAAGACCAAAAAATTGCTTTTATCGCCAAAAACGGTACAGGTAAAACCACCATTTTAAACATTATTGCGGGATTGGAGACTCCGGACAGCGGACAAGTGGTGTCAAGAAAGGATATAAAAATTGAGTATTTATCGCAGCAAGACAATTTAGACGATAATTTAACAGTAGAAGGAACCATTTTCAATTCGGACAATGAAACTTTGAAAGTAATTGAGGAATATGAAAAAGCATTAAATAATCCGAATGATGAAAAAGATTACCAAGTTGCTTTTGAAAAAATGGAAAGGCTCAACGCCTGGGATTTTGAAACCCAATACAAACAAATTTTATCCAAATTAAAATTAGATGATTTAACACAAAAAGTATCTTCACTTTCCGGAGGCCAGCGTAAAAGATTGTCTTTAGCCGTTATTTTAATTCACAAATCCGATCTGTTAATTTTGGATGAGCCCACCAACCATTTAGATTTAGAAATGATTGAATGGCTTGAAAGTTACTTTCTTAAAGAAAAAATAACCCTTTTAATGGTAACGCATGACAGGTATTTTTTAGAGCGTGTGTGCAATGAAATTATTGAATTGGATCAGGGAAATTTATATACTTATAAAGGAAATTATTCCTACTTTTTAGAGAAAAAAGAAGAACGGTTGGCTATGGAACAGGCCAATGTGGATAAAGCCAAGAATTTGTTTGTTAAAGAGTTAGAATGGATGCGCAGACAGCCAAAAGCGCGTACCACAAAATCCAAGTCGCGAATTGATGATTTTTTCGTCATAAAAGAGGAAGCGCATAAACGAAGGGATAACCATAAGGTTCAGCTTGAAATTGATATGGAGCGTTTGGGCTCTAAAATTGCTGAATTTCACCACGTTTCAAAATCATTTGGCGATTTGAAAATTTTGGATCGATTTGATTATGTTTTCAAAAGAAACGAACGCATTGGAATTATCGGAAAAAACGGAACCGGTAAATCATCTTTTATAAAAATCCTCATAGGTCAAATTCCTGTTGATTCCGGTAAAGTGGTGATAGGGGAAACCATAAAATTCGGCCACTATTCACAAGACGGAATTGTGATAAAACCTGGTCAAAAAGTAATTGAGGTGATCAAGGAATTTGGGGAATATATTCCACTGACCAAAGGAAGGAAAATTTCAGCTGCCCAATTGCTGGAACGTTTTATGTTCAGCAGATCAAGACAATATGATTTTGTGGAGAAATTAAGCGGCGGCGAACGAAAACGCTTGTATTTATGCACGGTTTTAATCCAAAATCCGAACTTTTTAATCTTAGATGAACCTACCAACGATTTGGATATTGTGACCTTAAACGTGCTGGAAAACTTTTTGCTCGATTTTCCTGGCTGCTTGATTGTCGTTTCTCACGACAGGTATTTTATGGATAAAATTGTGGACCATCTTTTTGTGTTTAAAGGCGATGGCGTTATTGAAGACTTCCCGGGAAATTATACCGATTATAAAGTGTATGAGGATTCTAAACCTGCGGAAGAAAACACTGCCACAAAAAATACTGATTCCAGAAGCAAAACAACCAACAAATCAAAATTATCATTTAAAGAAAAAAAGGAATACGACTCTCTTGAAGGTGATATAGAATCTTTAACAACGAAAAAAAGCGATATTGAAACCAAGTTCTTGGATACGACACTTTCTGTTGAAGAAATCAATGAGCTATCATTGAAACTTCAAGAAATCAATGAAAAAATTGAACGAAAAGAAGCCCGCTGGTTCGAGCTTTCTTCAATGTTGGAAGAATAGCCCCCTAGCCCCGAAGGGGGAATTGTTGATTAAAGAAACATAATTTGACATATAAATTAGTAAACAGTTGGCAGTTTCAGTAGGCAGTTGAACATCTCAACTAATAAACGATTAAACAAATCAACAATATTCCAACTACACATGAATAATGTTCAGTTCATCAATTAGCGGTTCATTGTTAAATCGCAACAGCAATTGGGCAACGGCGATGGTGTCTTTTTCACAATAGGTTGCAATGCGTGCCACGTCTTTTTCTTTGTAATACACGCCACAAACTTCGCTTCCGCTAATGTCATCTTTCGGCGAAGGAATATTCAATATCAATGTGAGTAATTTTAGGGACGTGTAATGTTTGTAATCGCCAAATTTCCACAATTCCAAGGTGTCTAAATGCGCAATTTCCCAAGGTTTTTTTCCAAATAAATTCAGTTTTTCAGGCAAGGCTATTCGGTTGATAATCATCCGCCTGGCAATGTAGGGGAAATCGAATTCCTTCCCGTTGTGGGCACATAAAATGTGTTCGGGTCTGTTAAAATGACTTTCCATCAACTTTTTAAATTCGTTCAAAATAACTGTTTCATCATCCCCAAAAAAAGAGGTGACGCGAAATGTTCGGTTTTTGGAATTGAAGTTTACAAAATACCCCACTGAAATACACACAATTTTACCAAATTCTGCCCAAATTCCAGCACGTTCATAAAATTCATCGGAAGTCACTTCCTCCTTCCGCTGATAAGCTGTTTTCTGAGAAAAAAGTTCTTGTTTTTCTTCAGACAATTCAGAAAAGTTTTCAACTTCCGGAACGGTTTCAATATCTAAAAACAGGATGTTTTCGAAATTTAGCTTTGTATTCATAGTCTTTTTTAAAGATAAATGTAGTAAAAATTAAGCTATTGTAAGGTTTATGTTATCTTAATGTTATAATTTTATAAACTGGTCATCTTTTGCATCGTGAGAAAATATTATGACTACTTTTGACTGCTTTTATGATTTAAAATAGCACCAAATATGAAAAATTCAGATATTAGAATACTTTTGGTTGACGATGAACCGGATATTTTGGAAATTGTTGGATATAACCTAAAAAATGAAGGCTATAAAATTTATACCGCTAAAAATGGAATTGAAGCCGTTGAAAAAGCAAAAAAACACATCCCTCATTTAATCATTTTAGACATTATGATGCCTGAAATGGATGGCATTGAAGCCTGTGAAAAAATTAGGGCAACTAAGGGTTTAGAGAATGTGTTGATTACCTTTTTTACGGCGCGCAACGAAGATTATTCGCAAATGGCTGGTTTTGATGTTGGCGCGGACGATTATATCACCAAACCCATAAAACCTAAAGTGCTGATAAGTAAAATTAAGGCACTTTTACGAAGGGTTGACGATGTAAGCCCCGATGACTCAGAAAAAATTAATATTGGCGAATTTATTATTGACAGGGAAGAATATGTGATTATTAAAAACGGCGAAAAAATGTCCCTTCCCAGAAAAGAATTTGAATTGTTTGCGCTTTTGGCTTCAAAACCGGGAAAAGTATTTAAACGCGATGACATTTTAAATCTGGTTTGGGGGAGTGAAGTAGTAGTGGGAGGAAGAACCATAGATGTTCATATTCGGAAATTACGAGAAAAATTAGGCGATGATCATTTTAAAACCATAAAAGGCGTTGGGTATAAATTTGTGATAGATGAAGATTAAAAAAACATATTCTTTTGCTTTTTGGTCATCGGTCTATATCACTGTTTTCACTTCAATTGCGCTTATTTTACTGGCTTATTTCTTTTTAGACGGTTCTCTTAATCTTGCCTATATACTGCTTTATATCACTGTTGTTTTTTCTTTTTCTTTTATAATAACCCAATATCGCCTTGAGAAATTTATTTATCAGCGAATTAAAAAAATTTACGACAGCGTATCCATTTTAGATTCCTCAGACTTTAATAAAACACCAATTACCACAGATATTGACACCCTTTCAAGAGACGTTCAAACATTTGCAAAAAGCAAACAACAACAAATAAAAAATTTAAATTTAAGAGAAGGGTATAGAAGAGAGTTTTTGGGAAATATTTCACACGAATTAAAAACACCATTGTTTACGGTTCAGGGCTACTTATTAACCTTAGCTGATGGCGCTATTAAGGATAAAAAAATAAGTAAAAAATACTTGGAAAGAGCCAATAAAGGCGTTGAACGGCTCATCGCCATTGTTAAAGATTTAGATTTAATTTCTAAACTTGAATCGGCCGATTTAAATTTAAACAAAGAGTCATTTGATATTGTTGAATTAATTCAAAATGTTTTTGAATTGCTTGAAATGAAAGCCAAAAAGAGAAATATCACTTTTATTTTTAGTAAAAAATACAGGTCTCCAATTTTGGTAATTGCAGATGAGGAGCGCATTGAGCAAGTACTTATTAACCTATTGGTAAACTCCATAAAATACGGCAAAATTGG
>JAGXIN010000032.1 GCA_024635575.1 Flavobacteriia bacterium | reverse complement strand
TTAAATATTAGTTCCCCCTTCGGGGGCTATGGGGCTTTTATTATTATCAACAATATAATCCATCATTTTTTTAATCAGATGAGCCCTGTCAATACCTCGAACATTATGCTCATGCATTGGATAGGTGAAAAAATCAATTTGGATTTTCTGTTTTACAGCTTCCTGCAATAAAGTCATACTGTGCTGAGGAACCACGGTTGGATCTATACTTCCGTGAATCAGCAACAATTTGCCGTCTAAATTTTTTATATAATTGTGAACTTTTGCTTTTTCGTAACCTTCAGGGTTTTCCTGAGGGGTATCCATATAACGTTCGCCGTACATCACTTCATAATATTTCCAGTCGGTTACTGGTCCGCCGGCAACAGCAGTGGTGAATACGCCTGGATTTCGAAGCATTAAACTGGTTGTCATAAATCCGCCAAAACTCCAGCCATTTACCGCTATTCTATTGCTGTCTATAAAATCTAGTGAATTCAAATAGTCAACGCCAGTAAGTTGATCCTCTATTTCGGCAACACCTAAATTGCGATGAATCATACTTTCAAATGCAAAACCTCTGTTTTCTGAACCTCTGTTGTCGAGCGTAAAAACAATATAGTTTTCTAAAGTTGAAAAGGCAGTCATCCATAAACTAGAGCCTCCCAACCAGGAATTTGTGACCAATTGTGCATGAGGGCCACCATAAACATATACCATTACAGGATATTTTTTTGTGGCATCAAAATTGGCAGGTTTTGTAATTTTAGCATACAAATCCGTACCGTCATTTCCTTTTAGTGTTACAAATTCGGTTGTCCCTAATTTGTAATCTTTCAGCGGATTTTCAGCAGTGAATATAGAAGTTGATTTTCCTTTTGTTGTGGCAATAATTTCAATATTCGTTGGTATGCTTAAACTGCTGTAGCGGTCAATTAAATAATTTCCTTTAGTGCTTAATTGGGTCGAGTGCGTACCGTTTGCTTTTGAAATTTTAGTGTATTTACCTGTTTTTAAATTTACTTTAAAGGCATGCATTTCTCTTGGGTCAGCTCCGGTTCCTGAAATAAATACATTTTTTCCGTTTTCGTCAAAACCTAAAATTTCGGTCACTACCCAATTAAAATTTGTGACTTGATTTACGAGTTTTCCATCGGTTGTATAGTGGTACAAATTCATAAATCCGTCACGCTCGCTAAACCATAAAAAGTTGGTGTTGCTGTTGGGTAAAAACACGGCATCATGTTCTGGCTCCGTCCATTTGTCGCTGGTTTCCTCAAATAACGTATTCACTTTTTTACCTGTTGAAACATCGTAGCGATTGTACCAGACATGATTTTGACCTCTGTTGATTTCTGCAGTCAATACATATTTTTCATCAGGTGTCCATGATAAGTTTGTCAAATAATGTTCATCTGAAGTGTCAATAACCAAGTAAATGTTCTTTTGAGTTTTTAAATTATAAATGCCAATTTTGGCAATTTCGCTTCCTTGTCCGGCCATAGGATATTTTATATTTTTTAACGAGGCAGGATAAGTCGTGATATCTACCAGAGGATAATCTGTAACATTGCTTTCATCTTTTTGGTAAAATGCCAAATAATTTCCTTCAGGACTCCAGAAAGTTCCTTTCACAATGCCAAATTCACTTCTGTGAATGGCCTGTCCGGAAACAATGTTTTTATCTTCAATGCTGGTTACGGCGATTTTTGGATTTGCCGATGTTCCAATATATAAATTGTTATTTAATGTGTAAGCGATTGCTTTGGCTTTGGAATTGTATTCCTTATTTTCGGCAGCTTCATCAAATGCTAAAGAGGCATTTTTTGACTGGGTATTGTAATTGAAAATTTCTATAAAATTATGATTGTTAAACACCAGTTCATTGGTTGAGATTTCCATTAATTGAGGGAATCGAGATAATTCAGGATAGCTTTTTTGAAGCATGGACAGCGGAATGTTTTTGGTCACATTATTCGAAACAGCATCTGTAAAAATTAAAGTAGTGTCTTTTTGAAAAACGTAGGTATTGGAATTAGTAACCCATTGAAGGTTGTTTAACGAAGAAGGGTTCAATCCTTTTTGATAGCCTAAAACGGCATCTTCAAGACTTAAGGTGGTTTGTTGTGAAAATCCTAAAATAAAAGTGCATAAAAACAGGAATGAAAATATTTTTTTCATAAGGAATATTGGTTTTTTATAAATGAATGCTAAAATACGTAATTATAATTTTTTTTGTGCTGACACTTATCAGTTTGTCCTAAAAATCTAATCTGGCCATGATAGGGAAATGGTCTGAAAATTTTACGTCATAAGTCTTGAAGTTATTGACTATTATTCGGTTATCAGTTAAAATATAATCGATACGTACAGGCAGTTTATAATCGAAAGTTCTTCCAAAACCTTGGCCGGCAACTTCAAAAGCATCATTTTTGCCTGTTCTTAATTGATGGTAAATATAGGAAAAAGCCGTATTGTTAAAATCTCCGCAAATAATGGATTTGTAGGTAATTTTTTCTTGGTGAAGCAAGATTAATGAAACCTGATTGGCCTGAATCTTAAATGCCCTTTGCACCCTTGTTTTAAATTTTTCAGAATTTTCTTGGGTGAAGTAATCCTCCTTCGGATTTAAATTTAGACTTTCGAGGTGAATATTATAAACACGAACAGTATCGTTGTTCCTTACAATATCTGCAAAAATGGCATTGTTTCCCGTTTTTGAAAAATTTAAGGATCCTGAATTTATGATTTTAAATTTCGAAAAAATGGCATGGCCAAAATGGTTGTTCTCATTGCTAATTTTTATGTATTCATAAGGATATTTTAATCCTTTTTTTAAGGATGGATGAAATTCCTGAATGCATAAAATATCAGGCTCTTTGGAATTGATAAAATCATACATTTTTTCTTCCACATTTTTTTCATTGATCCATTTATAAAGGTTAAACATTCTTACGTTATAACTCATAATCTTAACGTCATCAGTCAGCATGACTTCTTTATTCTTAAATGTGTATAATTTTGTGAGATATTGATAACCAATAGCCAAAACAAAGATGGAAAGAAACATTTGTTTTTTTAACCGGATCAGCCAATAGACTAAAAATAAGATGTTAATGGCAATTAAAACAGGAATGATCAAACTTATCATTGCAAAAAACGAAATGGTAACCGGGGAAACATAATAATTTAGATACGATAAAAGCAGCAATGTGGCGAAAAGTGAATTCAGGATAAAAATAAATTTATCGATAAGGGCTAAATTTTTCATAGATTATTATTTTCCGGATCTAAACAAAAAGTCTTTTTCTTCTTGTGATAAGCTTTCGTAACCTGATTTGCTTATTTTATCTAAAATATCATTAATTTTTCGTTGTTTTGTTTTTGAAACTTGTTCCGAAGGGCTTTTTTTTCCTGATTTATAAACCGTTTTTAAAGGACCGGTTTTTTTTGTTTTGAAGGCATTCGCAAAAAAATTTACAATGCTTTCAAGCCATTTGCCAATATCATTGCCTTTTTCCAATTGCTTTGCATAAATATACCCGAAAGCCGCACCACCCAAATGGGCAATTGCACCGCCATTGTCTGCAGTGGCCAGTTGTAAAATACTTAAAACCACCCAAATAGCAGCTAAAACCCATAATTCAACACTTCCAATAAATCGCAATCGGAGCGCATAACGAGGTATTTTTGCAGCAAGCGCCACAAAAATAGCACTCACTGCCGCAGACGCTCCTCCAAGAGGTGCGCCAACTTTTGATGTAAAATAATAATAGGATAAAAAGGTCGCAGCCCCAACAATGATACCTGAAAAGTAACAATTTAAAAATTGTTTTTTACTATAAAAATCCAGGAATAAATTCCCTACATAATATAAAACCAACAAATTTGACAATACATGAAATAAACGTTCATGAATGAAAGCATAGGAAATAAGTGTCCAGGGTTTTGATAAAAAACTATCAAAATTTGCAGGCAATGCCAGCCATTGCTGACTGAAAGCCGTAAACAAGACGGTGATTAAAAAGAATAATACATTGAGGTATATTATTTTTTCTACCATGTTGGCCTTGTGGTATGCGTTTTTTATGTCGTTTATAATAGTCAATTTAGTTCCATTGTTTAAATTGATTTTGTTTCCAATACCAGGCAATTATAAATCCTATTAAAGCCCCGCCTACATGAGCAAAATGCGCGATGTTTCCAATAGAATAATTTGTAAATCCGAAGAATAAATCACCCAAAATAATTACTGGAATAAAATACTTCGCGGAGATAGGCACCGGGAAAAATATCAGTGCCAGTTTTGCATTTGGGAATGCCATACCAAATGCTACTAAAATACCGTAAACAGCGCCTGATGCGCCTATAGCTGGTGTATGGTAAGTAGCGTAAAACTGGGAAAGTGTTTCGCTGGAAATCGTTTCTAAAATTTGTGGATTGTAACTTCCGGTATTCAGAATGCTTTGAATATCCGTTCCCGTTAATCCAATGCTGACCAATTGGTCATAAACCGAATTGAACTGGTAATAATTAGCTAAAGTATAAATGACGCCTGCACCCAAACCGGCTGAAAAATAGAAGAATATAAATTTGTTTCTTCCCCACATTTGCTCCAAAGGAGTTCCAAAAGCCCATAAACCATACATATTAAATAGAATATGCATGAACCCGCCGTGCATAAACATATGCGTTAAAAATTGCCAAAATCCGAATTTTTCATTTTCAGGAAAATACAGTGCAAATAAGCTTTGTAAATTTAAATCCGGTATTAATTGCGGTAAAATAAATAATATTACATTTATGATTATAATATGTTTGACCGCTTCTGTTAATCTTCCCATAATCTTTTATAATAACAAGGATTAGTTGTTAAATTTTTTATCAATTTCATCAATATTTACTGTGACAAACGTCCTTTTTCCAAAAGGGGAACTATCTGGTTGTTTGCACAAAAATAGTTTATTTACAATATCTTCTTGCTCTTTTAGGTCAAGTTTTGTGCCTGTTTTAATAGCCAAACTTTTCGACAGACTTTTTGCCATTATATCAACCTGGCTAAAACTAGTGTCTGGAATGTCATTTTTAATGTCTTCCAGCAAGTGTTCAATAATGCTCGTAATTTGGCTTTCAATAATATTTATCGGCATTCCCATAACAACAATGGTGTCTTTTGAAATTTCCCCAAATAAAAAACCTATGGATTCTAATTCCATCTTTATTTCTTTGATCAGCACAATATCCGAATTGCTGAAAGACAATTCTAAAGGAAACAGTAATTGCTGGCTCATAGCATCTTTTAAGGTAATATTCTCCAAAAATTCTTCATACAAAATTCGCTGATGCGCCAATTGTTGGTTGATATAGACAATTCCTGATTTGATGCTGCTTACTATATATTTTTTGTGAACCTGATAGGTTTTGCTGTTTTCTTTTTCTTCTGAAAATAAACCTGGATCAACTGTTTCAGATTTATAATCGATGCTCGTGCTGTCAAGGCCGTTATAAAGGCTTTCCCATTCCATATTTTTTTCTCTTCTATAGGGAAATTGAATGGATTTTTGCGTTTCTGATTTAAACGGATTAAAATCTTGATTCACCATCACTCTTGGATTTGGTGCATTTTTACCTTTAAGATTATAAGGCGTGTCGAGTGTTGCGTCACGGTCAAAATCCAGAATGGGTCCAACATTGTATTGTCCTATACTATGTTTTACCGTTGAACGTAAAATAGCATAAAGCGTTTTTTCGTCATCAAATTTTATTTCCGTTTTGGTTGGATGAATATTGATGTCGATGCTGTTTGCAGGCACGGTCAGGTATAAAAAGTAGGTAGGATAATGACCGCCAGAAAGTAAATTTTCAAAAGCGTTTGAAACGGCGTGATTTAAATAGGAATTTTTAATAAAGCGGTTATTCACAAAAAAGAATTGTTCATCTCTTTTCTTTTTTGCAAATTCTGGTTTTGTAACAAATCCTTTAATTTCAACCAAATCGGTAATTTCATGGATCGGGACTAATTTTTCATTTGTTTTTTTGCCTAAAATAGCGACAATGCGCTGGCGTAAATTACCGATACTTAAATTATAAATTTCATTTTCATTGTGATAAAATGAAAATGAAATATTTGGGTGTGCCAAAGCTACACGCTGAAATTCATTTACGATGTGTCGCGTTTCGATGGTATTGGATTTCAGGAAATTTCTTCGGGCAGGAATGTTGTAAAATAAGTTTTTAACGGCGACGGAAGTTCCGGTTGGCGTTGAAATATTTTCTTGTGAAATTAAATTACTACCCTCAATTTTTAAACACGAACCCAATTGCTGGTCTTCCTGTTTTGTTTTTAATTCAACATGTGCAATTGCCGCGATAGAAGCCAGTGCTTCACCTCGAAAACCTTTTGTGTGCAAATTGAATAAATCTTCAGCCTTTTTTATTTTTGAAGTGGCGTGTCGCTCAAAACTTAACCGGGCATCGGTCTGGCTCATTCCTTTGCCGTTATCTATCACCTGAATAAGTGTTTTTCCAGCTTCTTTAACAATAAGTTTAATAGTGGTGGCTTCTGCATCGATGGCATTTTCCAACAACTCTTTTACAACAGATGCTGGTCTTTGAACAACTTCACCTGCCGCAATTTGATTTGCAACGTGATCGGGCAATAACTGAATGATATCGGCCATTAAAATAATTTATGTAAGTCAAGAATGTAGGCTGCGATACCCACTAAAATTGCAATGATGAGTGCCAATCGTAAATTTGCGGACCGGTTTGTAGCACTTTTTTTATTTTTTACCCAATCGTTTTTTAAATTATTTTTTGAAAGACTTATTCTTGAAATTTCGCTATCGTTTCCGTCAGGATTATGATATTTGTTTTCCAGATTTTGCAAACGTTCTTTACGCTCGTCATAATAACGAGGTTTATAATTATAAACATAATGTGAGCCAGGCTTAAATAATTTACCAAACATAAAATTAAATTAATCAGTAAATATCAAAATTACTGAATTAAAAAGTTGTGGTCAAGTTTTGTGGATAATAAGGTTGTTAAAACGTTGTTAATGCTGCCATTTTTATGGCTGCAATGGCGCATTCTACCCCTTTGTTGCCATGTTTTCCGCCAGAGCGGTCAATAGATTGCTGTTTGGTATTATCGGTTAACACGCAAAAAATAACAGGAACATCGTATTTTACATTCAAATCTTTGATACCTTGGGTTACGCCATCACAAACAAAATCAAAATGTTTTGTTTCGCCCTGAATAACATTTCCAATGGCGATTATGGCATTTACTCTTTGGGTCTCCAGCATATGTTTACAGCCAAAAATAAGTTCAAAAGTTCCAGGGACATTCCATCGCAAAATATTTTCTTTTTGGATTCCGTTTTCTATCAGCGTTTGTTGGGCGCCAACATATAAGTTTTCCGTAATGTCAGGATTCCAATCAGAAACAACAATCCCAAATCGAAAATTTTTCGAATTTGGGATTGTTGCTTTATCGTAATCGGATAAATTAGTTGTAGCCATTTATCGCTTATTTTTTAGATGCAAAGGTCGCTTTACTGATATAAATGTCAATGTTTTTAGCTTCAGAAGCGTTAGGGTAATCGTTTTTAATTCTTTCAAACAATTCTCTGGCTTTAGAATAGTTTTCTAATTCCATCGCCGTATTTCCTGCTTTGAAAAGAAATAGTGGTGTAGAAAAATTATTATCTTTTAATTCTGCTGCCTTCACATAATAGTCAAAAGCATCTTGTGGTTGGTTAATATCTGCAAAAGCATCACCAATAGCGCCTTTTGCAGTCGGTCCCAGTAATTGGTCATCTGAAGAGAAATCTTCCAAATAATCGATGGCTTCTTTATATTTTTTTAATTTCAGGTAAGAAATTCCGGCGTAATAGTTTGCCAAATTCCCTGCTTTTGTGCCACTGTATTCGTCCGCGATGTCCACAAATCCATATTTTCCCTCAGCACCATTAAGGCCTAATGTGTATAATGAATCTGCAGCCACAGAATTGTTTATGGCATTTTCAAAATAAACTTTCGGGAATGCCAGTTCATTTGCAGCTTCTTTTTCTTTAGGCGCTTTCACGTATTTTTGATAAGCCAAATACCCTAAAATTGAAGCGACTACAAGGCCTAAAATAATAAAAATGATATTTTGATTTTTTATGATAAATTGCTCTGATTTTGAAGCTGTTTCGTCTAAAGTATTAAAAACTTCAGCTGTAGTTGATTTATCTTCAATACTATTCCGAGCATCTTTTGCTTTACTTCCAGTCTTTTTGTATGTTGCCATTTCTTAGAAATTTGTAGGCGCAAAAATAGAATTTTTAATTGGAAAGTAAAAATGCAATTGTGTCTAAATTTTCATTTATTTTCAATAATTTTAAACTTTCAAAAAAAATAGATGCATTTACAAAAAATAACACTGGTTAATTTTAAAAATTTCGAGTTCCAAACATTTGATTTTCAGGAAAAAATCAATTGTTTTGTAGGAAATAACGGTGTTGGAAAAACAACTGTTTTAGATGCAATTTATTACCTGTCTTTTGCAAAAAGTTACTTCAATCCGGCGGCCACGCAGAATATTAAACATTCTGAAGAGTTTTTTATGATTGAAGGTGAGTATCAGATAAATGATAAAATTGACAATGTAGTTTGTAGTTTAAAACGGGGAAATAAAAAGGTGGTGAAGCGAAACGGCAAGGTATATGATAAATTTTCTGAACATATTGGTTTTTTGCCTTTGGTTATCATTTCTCCGGGCGACAGCGATTTAATTGTGGAAGGAAGCGATACGCGCAGAAAATTTATGGACAATGTAATTTCACAATCCGACAAATTGTATTTACAGACCATCATTAAATATAATAAAGTGCTTGCCCAACGAAATTCATTGTTGAAATATTTTGCGGCAAACCGCACTTTTGATGCACTAAACTTAAAAGTGTATGATGAGCAGTTAGAGTCTTACGGAAGTGTTATCTTTAAAAAGAGAACCGAATTTCTGGAAGTGTTTATACCTATTTTTAAGGAACGTTATGCAGCGATATCATCGAGCAAAGAACAAGTAAGCTTGGTTTATAAAACCCAATTGGATGAAGGAAGTTTGTTGGAATTGTTTGCGCAGAATATGGAAAGGGATCGGTTGTTGCAGTATACAAGTGTGGGCATTCATAAAGATGATTTGTCTTTTGAAATTGAAGGATACCCAGTTAAAAAATTCGGATCTCAAGGACAGCAAAAATCCTATTTAATTGCCTTAAAATTAGCGCAATTTGATTTTATAAAATCACAGGCCAACATAAAACCAATTTTATTGTTGGATGATATTTTTGATAAATTGGACGATCTAAGAGTGGAGCAACTTATAAATTTGGTGAATAATGACGAGTTCGGGCAATTGTTTATTAGTGATACACACAAACAGCGAACCGAAGATGTGGTAAAAAAAACAAATCAACCTTATAAAATATTTCAATTGTAATGGCTAAACGTTTAAATGAATTTCAATCAATTTCAGCATTGATGAAGGATGTAATTAAAGAAAATAAATTGACCAAAGGCATCAACCAGATTTCTGTAGAAGAAGCATGGGCAAAACTGATGGGGAATGGCGTAGTTTCTAATACCAGTAAGGTTGAATTAACTGGAAAAACATTGGTTGTGAAATTGAAGTCTTCTGTTTTAAGAGAAGAATTGAGTTACGGTAAAGAAAAAATTATCAAAATGATGAACGAAGAGTTGGGAGAAGCGCTCATTTCTAAAATTATTTTGAGCTAAAAACAAAAAACCCGTTGTGAAAAACAATGGGTTTTTTAAGAGTTAACGCTTATAACTTAAAGCTTACAACTTAATCCTAAAACATTTCTCTTCCTGGAAAATGAAAAGCGCTTTCAATAGCAGCATTTTCATCACTGTCTGAACCATGAACAGCATTTTCTCCCATAGAAGTAGCATATAATTTACGGATGGTGCCTTCAGCTGCATCGGCAGGATTGGTTGCGCCGATTAATGCACGAAAATCTTCAACAGCATTTTCTTTTTCTAAGATTGCTGCTACAATTGGCCCGCGGGTCATAAATTCAACCAATTCACCAAAAAATGGACGTTCGCTGTGAACTTCATAAAATTTCTCAGCATCAGTCACGGTCATTTTTGTCATTTTTAGTGCCGAAATTCTAAAACCTGCAGCATTAATTTTTTCTAATATTGCCCCAATATATCCTTTTTCTACAGAATCAGGTTTCAACATGGTAAATGTTCTGTTTGTTGCCATTTTTAATTGTCTTTAATTTTTTAAATCGCTGCAAAGATACTATTTTATAAACGAAGTTGTTGCCTTGCTCATAATTTTGGGTATGGGATTCAGAAACAACATTTAAAATAAAGAATTATATATAATTTTCTATATGATTAAAATACTTCCATAAAAATTAAAATGTAATAACTGCCGGTTAATACAAACACAATCCCGGCAATAATACGCATTGCTTTTTCAATTTTTGTAATTCTGTTGTAAAAAGGGCCAATGCTATTGGCCGTAAATGCCAGTAAATAAGTAAACAGCAATACGGGCAATCCTGTTCCGAAAGCAAAAATTATGGGTAAATATAAACCGTCAATGCTTGAAATGGTCATAGGGATCAACATGCCGAAATACAAAGCACCACTATAAGGACAGAAGGCCAATGCAAAAACGGCCCCTATTAAAAATGAACCCAACAAACCTTTATTTTGAAATTTTTCAGATAATTTATCGGTAAAATTTATTTTGTTGAAGAAATTAAGACGAATTACATTTAACATGATTAAACCGATAATAATAAGCAACGGGCCTAAATATTTTTCACCATTCTGATTGAAAAAACGTGCGACATGGAATTTGTTTGCGCCAAAAAATAAAATGAAACCTATAGTTGTATAAGAAAATGCCCTGCCAAGAGAATATAAAATTCCGCTTAAAAAAACCTTCCTTTTACTTGCAATATTTTTAGAAATAAAAGCGGTGGCGGTAATGTTGGTTGCAAGCGGACAAGGACTAATGGAAGTCATGAGGCCGAGCACAAATGCAGACAACAGAGGAATGTTATTATTTTCTAACAATGATTGCAAAAAATCCATCTATAAATTTTTAAGCTGGATGGCGATTGTTTCCTTTAATGCTGAAGAAAATGCTTTTTGATCGTTGCCATTCATAAAAGCAAAATTGGTTAAATCAATCTGTTTTTCTTTGCCGTCATGGATCACATTTAAAAATAGGGCAGTCCCATAAGCCTCAAATTTTTCGGCTATTTTTTCGTTTTCTTTTTCATCTACATTGATTATTTTAAAAACAATTTTACCGGATTTTAATTCATCGGCAAAATAGGTATCCAAAGTGTATTTTGTATTTGCTTCAATGGCCTTACAGGTCATACACCTGTTTGTTGAGTGAAAATCAATGACTTCAATACTGTTTTGTTTTGCTTGATTTTCAGAAGATTTGTCTTGTGCTTTTCCTGTACAGGAAAATAAAAACAGACTTACAATGAGTGTTGATAAAATAGGAAGCTTTTTCATTTTTTTAAAGATTTATAAGGTTAAAATATGAGGTTAAATAAATATCCGGAAATGACAATACACAAGGTTACCACTCCAAAGAAAATTCCGATTAATTTAAGTGTCATTACTTTTTTAAGCAATGTGGCTTCAGGAATTGAAAGTCCAACTGTTGCCATCATAAAAGCAATAGCGGTTCCCATAGGAATTCCTTTTGCAACAAAAACCTGAATAACAGGAACAATAGCGGCTGCATTGGCATACATGGGCACTGCCAATAAAACTGCCATAGGAACTGTCCACCAGGCGCCACTTCCTAAATACTTAGCAAAGAAGTTTTCAGGAACATAGCCGTGCATGGCAGCGCCTATACCAACACCAATAACAATATACAACAAGACACCTTTTACAATATCCCATGCGCTATTGGTGATCTCCGGCAAACGTTGCTTAAATGTTCTTTTTTCTTCTTCATATGCGGCAGTTGATTTTTCAGCGTTTGCCAAAACGTTTTTCACCCAGTCAGTCAAAAGTGGTTCTAAATTGAATTTTCCCAATAGCCAACCGCCAATAGTTCCCAACAAAATTCCTGAAATAGCGTAGATTAAGGTGACTTTTACCCCAAACATTCCAAGAAACATAGCAATGGCTACTTCATTTACCAAAGGGGAGGTAATTAAAAAAGAAAAAGTGACCCCCAAAGGAATACCCCCGTGAACAAAACCTATAAAAAGAGGAACAGACGAACAGGAGCAAAAAGGGGTAATCGCTCCAAATATGGAAGCAAAGAAATATTCCAGTCCGTATAGTTTTTTTCGGTTCAGATAGTTTTTTAGTTTCTCAATTGGAAAGTAAGTATTTACAATACCCATTAAAAAAACAATAACAAACAGCAATATTAAAATCTTGATGGTGTCGTAAATAAAAAAATTGAGAGATTTGCCTAAATGCGTTTCTGCTCCAATGCTAAAAACGGTGTAAACCAACCAATCTGCCAATTTTTGAACCCAATCAAACATATTCAGGTTTTTTTAGCAACAATTACTGTCAGAACAACCACAGTTTGAGGCATCCGATTCTTTTGTTTGTGAATTATTCATGAGTAATGCGGTGATTTCCGCTTTTGACGGAACTCTTCCCTTTATTTTTACTTCGTTATTTATGACAACAGCAGGTGTAGACATCACGTTGTATTTCATAATTTCCATAATATCTTCCACCTTTTCAATAGTGGCATCGATCTTATTTTCTGTGACCGCTTCTTGCACAACGGCGGTGGTTTGTTTGCATTTCGGACAACCTGTTCCTAAAATTTTTATAGCTATACGCATCATTTTATATTTTATATGTTTATCACAAATAAGTAATTTATTCGTTAAAAAACCCATTCAAAATAATATTTTGGGCGTTCCCGCTAAAAAAGCGGTCGGGCTTTTCGTTGCAATCCGTCCTTGCGAGCGAAGCGTGGCAATCTGTTGAATGTATTGCTTCACAAACTCGCAATGCCGGGATTTTCACTTTAATCCCTAACGCGGAACGTTTCCAAAACAAAAATTAATTTGATTCAAAGAAATTTTGAAATAGGGCTTTTGCTGTTTTCCAGTTTTCTTTATTGATACAGTATTTTATTTTTGGCGGATTTAATTCGCCCTGAATCAAACCTGCATTTTTCAATTCTTTTAAATGCTGTGAAATGGTTGACTGCGCCAATGGAAATATATCCACCAAATCGCCGGTAAAACAACACGACTGATTTCCCAAATGTTTTAAAATTGCAATCCGTGTTGGATGTCCTAACGCTTTGGCAAAACGGGCCATTTGTTCGGTATCTTCTTTATGAGTAATATTTTCCAAGCTCCTTTTCATTTTCAATCGTAAATGTACGATTGACGATTAGAGTTAAGTATGATGGATGTCATCTTTTTACGATTTTTCCGCAAACAAAAACATGAAGTTTATAACACTAAATATCAACTATTTAACTTTCAACTTCCAATATCTAATATTTAACTTCTAATATTATTTAGTTGAAATACTTTTTCCGCAACCAAAAAGAAACCCTTACCAATATAATTAATGCAGGCACTTCAACCAAGGGGCCCACAACACCTGCAAATGCTTGTCCGGAGTTCAATCCAAAAACAGCAATAGCCACAGCAATGGCCAATTCAAAATTGTTTCCTGAGGCAGTAAATGCGACTGCTGCAGTTTTATCATAAGTGGCGCCCATTGCTTTTGTGACAAAGAAACCAATAAGGAACATGATTGCAAAGTAAATTAATAATGGCACGGCAATAATGAATACATCTATGGGTATTTCAACAATCAATTCACCTTTTAAAGAAAACATCACCACAATGGTAAACAACAAAGCAATTAATGTCAATGGAGATATGGTTGGAATGAATTTTTTGCTGTACCATGCTTCCCCTTTTAATTTTACCAATGTCAACCGACTTAAAATTCCCAAAACAAATGGAATTCCCAAATAAATGGCCACACTTTCAGCAATGGTAGCGATAGAAATAGCAACAATAGCGCCTTCAAAACCAAAATAGGGCGGGAGTACGGTTATAAAAAGCCATGCATAAAAACTATAGGCAAATACCTGAAAAACACTGTTTAAAGCTACCAAACCGGCGCCATATTCACTGCTTCCTTCAGCCAGATCATTCCAAACCAACACCATGGCAATGCAACGCGCCAGGCCAATTAAAATTAATCCCACCATATATTCCGGGTAATCCTGTAAAAATGTAATGGCCAGAACAAACATTAAGATAGGTCCTATTACCCAGTTTAACACTAAGGAAATGGAAAGGATTTTTACGTTTGTAAATATTTTTGGCAATAG
>JAGXIN010000150.1 GCA_024635575.1 Flavobacteriia bacterium | reverse complement strand
CATATTAAGTCCGCTCCAGGAAAAAATTCAGACTTTTGAGCGAAAAGTAGAAGATACCCATAAAGAAAGCATTGATTACCACGCTGCTTTGCGTCAGCAAATTCTTGGATTGAAAGACCTAAACCTTCAAATGAGTAAAGATACCATCAATTTAACAAAAGCGTTGAAAGGTGACAGCAAAACGCAAGGGAACTGGGGAGAATTGGTGCTGGAGCGTGTTTTAGAAAAATCGGGTTTAGAAAAAGACAGGGAATATTTTGTGCAGCAAAGTTTTGTAAATGAAGAAGGAAAAAGAATTCTGCCCGATGTGGTCATCCATTTACCCGACGGCAAAAAAATGGTGATCGATTCAAAAGTTTCCTTAACGGCTTATGAGCAATATGTAAATTCTGATGACGATCAAGAAAAATTACAACTTTTAAAAGAACATGTAAATTCCTTAAAACGTCATATTGAACAATTGAGTGAAAAAAGATATGAAGATATTTACAAAATTGAATCGCCCGATTTTGTGCTCTTATTTATTCCCATTGAACCTGCATTTGCAGTGGCATTAAATATGGACAATCAACTGTATAACAAAGCATTCGAAAAAAATATTGTGATTGTGACGCCCACTACCCTTTTGGCGACGCTGAGAACCATTGATTCTATGTGGAACAATGAAAAACAGCAACGTAATGCCATAGAAATTGCGCGACAGGCAGGCGCTTTGTATGACAAGTTTGAAGGTTTTATTTCCGATTTAACCAATGTCGGCAAAAAAATGGATGAAGCCAAAGCGGAATATAGAGGCGCAATGAATAAACTTTTTGAAGGAAAAGGAAATTTAATTATAAGTGTTGAAAAATTGAAGAAAATGGGCGCAAAATCTAAAAAATCATTGCCTCAAAATATTATAGAACGCGCTGAAGCTATTGAAGATTTAGAAGAATAGTTGCATGCAAAAATCCCGCTTATAGCGGGATTTTGTATTTCCGTGAAATTTTATTACCAGATAAATAATGGTCTGTGTGCCATCATTTCATATGCTTTTTCAGAAACACTTTCCAATACAGCTTCATCTTCCGGGTTGTTAATTACTTTATCAAGTAAATCAACAATAGCTCTCATATCATCTTCTTTTAAACCACGCGTAGTTACTGCAGCAGCTCCAACCCTAATTCCAGAAGTTACAAAAGGAGATTTATCATCAAAAGGAACCATATTTTTATTTACAGTGATATCCGCTTTTACCAACGCGTTTTCAGCCTCTTTTCCACTAATATTTTTATTGCGTAAATCAATTAACATACTATGATTGTCTGTACCTCCAGAGATAATTTTATATCCTTTACTTACAAGAGCTTCAGCCATAGCAGCAGCATTTTTCTTCACTTGAATTTGATAGTGTAAGAAGTTATCTGTTAAAGCTTCACCAAATGCAACTGCTTTTGCTGCTATTGCATGTTCTAATGGTCCTCCTTGATTTCCTGGGAAAACAGCTGAATCAATTAAAGCCGACATTTTTTTTAGATTTCCATTCTTCAATTTTAAACCAAACGGGTTATCAAAATCCTTACCTATCATAATAATACCACCACGCGGTCCTCTTAAAGTTTTGTGAGTTGTGGAAGTAACAATATGACAATGTGGTATTGGATCATTTAATATTCCTTTGGCAATTAGGCCAGCAGGATGAGAAATATCCGCCATTAACAAGGCGCCGACAGAATCTGCAATTATTCTGAAACGTTTAAAATCAATATCTCTTGAATATGCTGAAGCACCTGCAATAATTAAATTTGGTTTTTCTTTATTGGCAATTTCCTGAATTTTGTCATAATTTAAAACACCTGTTTCTTTTTCAACACCATAAAAAGATGTTTTATACAATTTACCAGAAAAATTTACAGGAGAACCGTGTGTTAAATGTCCGCCATGCGATAAATCAAAACCTAAAATTTTATCTCCTGGATTTAAAACAGCCTGATAAACTGCTGCATTTGCCTGAGAACCAGAATGTGGCTGTACATTTACATATTCTGCACCAAAAAGTTCTTTAGCTCTATCAATGGCAATTTGTTCAATAACATCAACTACCTCACAACCACCATAATAACGTTTATTGGGATATCCTTCAGCATATTTATTCGTTAATACAGAACCTGTTGCTTCCATCACTTGTTCACTCACAAAATTTTCTGAAGCAATTAATTCTATACCATTGGTTTGCCTTTCTTTTTCTTCTTGAATTAAATCAAAGATAATTTGGTCACGTTGCATTGATTTTTATTTTTAAAAGTTAAATTTTCGGCAAAAATACTAATTTCATTTTGCATTTAAGAAGAAACTTCTATATTTGATAAATAACAAGAACTAAATAATTTAAGATATGCAAATAGCAGCAAACGATCCGAATAAAAAATCATGGCTAAATGTAGCAGAAACCTGCGATTTTCCAATTCAGAACATACCTTTTGGGGTTTTTATCACAAAAGATGACATTATAACCATTGGAACAAGGATTGGTGAATATGCAATTGATTTAGGCGCTTTCCACCAATTGGGATATTTTGAAGGAATTCCATTGACGGATGATATGTTTATGCAGGATTCTTTGAATGATTTTATTTCAGACGGCAGAAAAACATGGAGATTGGTCAGAAATAGAATTGCAGAAATTTTTGATGCAAATAATGAGCGTTTAAGAAACAATTTAAAACATAGGGAAGTCATTATTTTCGATGTTAATGAAGTTGAAATGTTGTTGCCGATAAGTGTTGGTGATTATACCGACTTTTACTCGAGTAAAGAACACGCTACCAATGTTGGGGTGATGTTTAGGGGTGCAGACAATGCCTTGATGCCCAATTGGCTTCATATGCCTATTGGTTATCACGGTCGTTCCTCATCTGTAGTGGTTTCCGGGACAAAAATTCGCAGACCTAACGGACAAATATTGCCAGCCGGTGAAACACAACCTGTTTTTGCACCAACTAAAGCGTTGGATATGGAACTTGAAACCGCTTTTATAACCACTGACGTGAATAATTTGGGAGAACCTATCTCTATTGATGAGGCCGGTGACTATATTTTTGGAATGGTATTGATTAATGACTGGAGTGCCAGAGACATTCAAAAATGGGAATATGTGCCGCTTGGACCATTTTTAGGGAAAAGCTTTGCTACAACAATGTCACCTTGGATTATTACAATGGATGCGCTTGAGCCTTTTAAATGCAACGGGCCAAAACAAGAAATTACACCACTTCCCTATCTGCAACAAAAAACTAGCGAGAACAGTTATGATATAAAACTGAAGGCCGTTCTTGAAACAGAAAATGGAGATTTAAATCTGCTCACTAAAACAAACTTTAAACATTTATACTGGACAATGGCGCAACAATTGGCCCATCATACAAGTAATGGATGTAATGTTAGAGCAGGTGATTTATTAGGCAGCGGAACCATTTCTGGTTCAACAAAGGATAGTTATGGCTCTATGCTTGAATTAACCTGGGGAGGAAAAGAACCAATCACTTTAAAAGATGGAACGACAAGAACCTTTTTCAATGATGGCGATCATGTAATTATTCGTGGATATTGCAAAAATGACAAGGTTAGTATCGGTTTTGGCAAATGCACTGGTAAAATAATGCCTCCAATTAATTTAAAAAAATAAGAAAAATCGAATAACTTATAGTCATAAAAAAGCCCTGAAATATTTATTTTAGGGCTTTTTTAGTTATTTTTGGCTATGAATTTCCATCACTAGAAAACTCCAATTGAAATGATAAAAAAACAATTCCTATTTTTAATAATAATCAGCACATTTATTGGTTGCGGAGGGGTTAAAAAAACCCAAGAAGCCATTAATTCAGGCAATTATGACGCAGCGATTGAAAACGCAGTTAAAAACTTAAGAAGCAACAAAACCAAAAAAAGCAATCAGCCTTATGTATTTATGCTGAAAGAAGCATACGCAAAAGCAAACGACAGAGACCTCGGAAAAATAAAGTTCCTTAAAAAGCAAGAAAACCCAGCCAATTTAGAAAGTATATATATCATTTACGTAAGCTTAAATAACAGGCAGGAGCTTATAAAACCTTTGCTTCCATTGCCAATTCTTAACAAAGGAAAAAATATCAAATTTCAATTTAATGATTATACAAATGATCTTATAAAAAGCAAAAATAATCTCTCCGATTATTTATATAAAAATGCCAAAAAATCGTTAGTTAACGCTGAAAATAAAATTGATTTCAGAAATATTTATGATGATTTAAGTTACCTAAATAACATAAATCCGAACTATAAAGATTCACAGATTTTATTGAAGGAAGCTCATGATAAAGGAACAGATTATGTTTATGTTTTTATGCAAAATCAAACAGATAAAGTCATTCCAATACAATTGGAAGACGATTTATTGAATTTTGACACCTACAGATTAAATGATCTTTGGACGGTTTATCACAACAATAAACAGCCACAATTAAATTATGATTTTGAAATAGCATTAAATTTAAAGGAAATCAAAATTTCTCCAGAGCAAATCCGCGAAAAACAAATAGTACAGGAAAAACAGGTAAAAGACGGGTGGAAATATTTGCTAGACAGACAGGGAAATGTTGTAAAAGACAGTTTAGGCAAAAATATTAAGGTCGATAAATTTAAAACTATCCGAAGTACTTTATATCAAAACACACAATCTAAATCTGTTCAAATAATTGGGCAAATGACCTATTTTGACCTAAAAAACAATCAATTGATAAAATCTGTTCCCATTGAAAGCGGATTTAAATTTGAACACAATTACGCAACTTATAATGGCGATAAAAATGCTTTAGACCAAAATTATTTGGATTTATTAAATTATAAATATGTCCCATTTCCAAGTAATGAACAAATGATTTACGACAGCGGCGAAGATTTAAAAAAGAAAATTAAATACATCATAAGCAATAATCAGTTTCGATAAAATTATTTGTAACCAATCAGCCAAAAGTTAAATGGCATTTAGCTTTACAAATGATATGCTGGCGGTTCATTTTTAAGCCATATTCATAAAAAAGATTAATTTTGAAATATTAAGCGCTGATTTACTTAAATAAAATCTCGTTTTTTTAACTTTAAGTACCGATTTGTAACTGCTTTTATTTAGCTATAACTTCTTTTATGGTTTCAACCGTTATAGAATCGTGGGAATCATGATAAATAACTTCTCCCTTTTTTATCACTAAAACTTGTGGCGATTGGTGGGCTACCTTGAACTTTTCTGAAATGTCATTAGACAATGTTCTAAACTCCAACAAATCTAAAAAATACATATCTATTTCATTTTCTGGAATGTCATAGTCTCTTTCAAAATTTTTAAGCACCATCCTGCTAATGCCGCACCTTGTGCTGTGTTTAAAAATTAAAACAGGTTTGGCCATCGAAATTTTTATGATAGCTTCCAATTGTTTTTTATCCGTTAAAGCCAGCCAATTTATTTTTAAATTACTTTCTAGCTTATCTGCACTTTTAGTAAAATTATCGAAAAATCCCATCTTAATTGTTTTATCTTTAGACTGCAAATCTAATTATAACTTACTTAAAAAGACAAAATGTCGTTACAATATTATTTCATAGGACAAAATGACTTATTTCAAAGCAATTATTTAT
>JAGXIN010000149.1 GCA_024635575.1 Flavobacteriia bacterium | reverse complement strand
GGGAGGAATTCGTAAAGAAAGCAACAACAGAAGAAACACTATTTTAAAGATATTTGTAATGAGTAATAAAGGTAAAAGAACATATCAGCCATCAAAAAGGAAAAGAAGAAATAAGCACGGTTTTAGAGAACGTATGGCTAGTGTAACAGGAAGAAAAGTGTTGGCAAGAAGAAGAGCTAAAGGAAGAAAGAAAATAAGTGTATCTACAGATCCAAGACCAAAAAAATAATGATACAATAGTTTTGTATATATAGGGTGTTACTTTTTAGTAACACCTTTTTTTTGAACTTTTTTCATTAGTTTTGGAAACTATTATATAGAAGAAAACGAATTTTATAGATATTTATAATTTACTTTTTATATTTAACAAATGCCAAAAAACAATAACATTAAATCGATTTTAATAATAGGATCAGGTCCAATTATTATTGGTCAGGCCTGTGAATTTGATTATGCCGGTTCCCAAGCAATCAGATCTTTAAAAGAAGAAGGAATTGAAGTGACACTTATCAATTCCAATCCGGCTACCATTATGACGGATCCATCTTTGGCGGATAATGTTTATTTATTACCGTTAACCACAAAATCAATCATTCAAATTTTAGAAAAGCACCCAAATATTGACGCTGTTTTACCAACAATGGGCGGACAAACAGCATTAAATTTATGTATTGAAGCAGATGATAAAGGCATTTGGGAAGATTTTAATATTGATATTATTGGTGTTGACATTGCTGCCATTCACATTACTGAAGATAGGGAGCAATTCAGAAAATTAATGGTTAAAATTGGTATCGGACAAGCACCATCAACAATTGCGAATTCGTTTTTAAAAGGAAAAGAAATTGCACAGGAATACGGTTTTCCATTGGTGATACGTCCTTCCTTTACCTTAGGAGGGTTTGGAGCTTCCATTGTTTATAAAAAAGAAGATTTTGATGACTTGTTGAGCCGTGGTTTAGAGGCTTCACCCATTCACGAAGTTATTATTGACAAAGCATTAATAGGTTGGAAGGAATATGAACTTGAGTTGTTGAGAGACAGAAATGACAATGTGGTTATTATTTGTACCATTGAAAATATGGATCCAATGGGAATTCACACCGGAGATTCCATTACAGTTGCTCCGGCAATGACATTAAGCGATACCACTTTTCAAAAAATGCGTGATATGGCTATTCATATGATGCGTTCCATCGGTGATTTTGCAGGTGGATGTAATGTGCAGTTTGCCGTAAGTCCTGATGAGAAGGAAGATATCATAGCTATTGAAATTAATCCACGTGTATCACGATCATCAGCCTTGGCTTCAAAAGCAACCGGATATCCGATTGCGAAAATTGCTGCAAAATTGGCTATTGGTTATCATTTGGATGAATTAAATAACCAAATTACCAAAACAACTTCCGCTTTATTTGAGCCAACATTAGATTATGTGATTGTAAAAATACCTCGTTGGAATTTTGACAAGTTTGAAGGTGCTGACAGAACATTGGGATTGCAGATGAAATCGGTTGGGGAAGTGATGGGAATTGGACGTTCTTTTCAGGAAGCACTGCATAAAGCAACGCAATCATTAGAAATTAAACGCAACGGATTGGGCGCTGACGGAAAAGGAGAGCGGGATTACGACACTATTATTGAGAAATTAACCTATCCAAGCTGGGATCGGGTATTTATCCTTTATGATGCAATACAAATAGGAATCCCATTAAGCAGAATTCACGAAATTACGAAGATTGATATTTGGTTTTTAAAACAATATGAACAATTATTGGCTTTGGAAAATGAAATTTCTACCTATAAACTGGAGTCATTAAGTTATGATTTGTTATTGGAAGCAAAACAAAAAGGATTTGCGGACAGACAAATAGCGCATATGTTAGGATGTTGGGAAAGTGAAGTACACAGTAAAAGACAGGAATTAAATATCAACAGAGTCTATAAATTAGTGGATACCTGCGCAGCCGAATTTAATGCGCAAACTCCTTATTATTACTCTACTTTCGAAAATAAAATGATTACCGCAAACGGAAGTTTCGCGGACAATGAAAGTGTGGTGACCGATAAGAAAAAAATCGTTGTTTTAGGTTCTGGACCCAATAGAATTGGGCAGGGAATTGAATTCGATTATTGTTGCGTGCATGGTGTTTTGGCAGCAAAAGAATTGGGGTATGAAACCATTATGATTAACTGTAATCCGGAAACAGTTTCAACCGATTTTGATACGGCTGATAAATTATATTTTGAACCTGTGTTTTGGGAACATATTTATGACATTATCCGGCATGAAAAACCAGAAGGCGTGATTGTGCAGTTGGGTGGACAAACAGCTTTAAAGTTGGCTGAAAAACTAGACAAATACGGAATTAAAATTATAGGAACCAGTTTTGATGCGCTTGATTTGGCAGAAGACAGAAAACGTTTTTCTGAATTGTTGATGGATTTAGACATTCCTTTCCCTCAATACGGAACTGCAACAACTGCTGATGAAGCCGCTGTAATAGCTGACAGTTTAGATTTTCCAATATTGGTACGTCCTTCTTATGTTTTGGGCGGACAAGGAATGAAAATTGTAATTAATAAAGAAGATTTGGAAAAACACGTGGTTGATTTGCTTCGTAAAATCCCAAACAATGTATTATTGTTAGATCATTATTTAGACGGAGCCATTGAAGCGGAAGCCGATGCAATTTGCGATGGGGAAGAGGTTTATATTATTGGTATTATGGAGCATATTGAACCTTGTGGCGTACATTCCGGAGATTCAAACGCAACCTTGCCACCTTTTAATTTGGGTGAATTTGTGATGCAACAAATTAAGGATCATACCAAAAAAATTGCTTTGGCTTTAAGAACCGTTGGCTTGATAAATATTCAGTTTGCCATTAAAGATGATATTGTTTACATCATTGAAGCCAACCCGAGGGCATCGCGTACTGTGCCGTTTATTTCAAAAGCATATAAAGAACCTTATGTAAACTATGCCACAAAAGTAATGTTGGGCGCCAATAAAGTGAAAGATTTTAAATTTAATCCACAATTAGATGGTTTTGCCATTAAGCAACCGGTATTTTCCTTTAATAAATTTCCAAATGTGGATAAAAAATTAGGCCCGGAAATGAAATCCACTGGTGAAAGTATTTTGTTTATAGACAGCTTAAAAGACGACCAGTTTTACGAATTGTACTCTCGAAGAAAAATGTATTTGAATAAATAAAATTGTATGAAAAATCTAAAAAGAGCGCCTGGCGCTCTTTTTTTTTATTCAAAAAAGGCAACATAATAATTTATTATTTATCTTTGTTTAATAAAATCTAATTTACTTTGAACAATATTAAGACGGAATTTACGATAAAGGATCTTGAAAATTTTTCAGGAATTAAAGCTCATACTATTCGAATTTGGGAAAAACGGTATAATTTATTTGAGCCTAAAAGAACAGATTCCAACATTAGATTTTATGATATGGATAGTTTGCAAAAACTGTTGAATGTATCATTGTTGTACAATAATGGACTTAAAATATCAAAAATCGCCGACTTGTCGGAAGCTAAAATTGCTTTATCTGTCAGAGAGTTGATATTTGATAAAGGAGCGGAAAGCCAGGCTTCTGTTTCATTCAAATTAGCCATGTTAAATTTTGATGAAGGATTGTTTAACCAAACCTACAACATCCTTATTTCTCAAACATCTTTCAGAACTATTTTTACTGAAATTTTCATTCCTTTTCTTAATGAAATTGGTGTTTTGTGGCAGGTTAATTCCATTACGCCTGCCCATGAGCATTTTATCAGCAATTTAATAAAACAAAAGATCCTCATAAATATTGAGAAACTTCAATTTCTACAGCCCAATAAAACTGCCAAAAAGTTTGTGTTGTATTTGCCAATGAATGAAATTCACGAACTCGGCTTGCTTTATTTGCATTTTGAGTTGCTGTTTCACGGCTATCATTCAGTTTATCTTGGACAAAGCGTGCCGGTTGAGAACTTAAATGATCTTCAAAAAATATTTAATGAAGTTTGTTTTGTGACTTATTTGACCGTTGAACCTTCAAAAGAATCTGTGGATGAATATTTACAGAAAGTTTATAGTGAAGTGCTGCAAAATACCAATGATGCTTTATGGGTTTTTGGTTCAAAACTGGCTCAGTTTGATACAGTTTCATTTAAAAACAATCAAATTAAATTTTTCAAATCTCCTGTTGACTTGTTAAATATTTTATAATTTTTTTTAAATAATTTGGTTTTGTTTAACAAATTAGTATATTTGTTAAACAAAATGAAGAAAAAAATTATTATAATAGGTTCAGGGTTTTCATCGTTATCAGCTTCTTGCTACTTGGCGAAAGCGGGTTATGAGGTGACTATACTTGAGAAAAACAGCAGTGTTGGCGGGAGAGCCAGGCTGTTGGTGAAAGATGGATTTAAATTCGATATTGGTCCAACTTGGTATTGGATGCCGGATGTTTTTGAAAAATTCTTTAAAGATTTCAATAAAAAATCATCAGACTTTTACGATTTGGAAAAATTGGCACCTGCTTATCAGGTTTATTTTGACCGGTTGGATTCGTTGCTTATTTCTGATAAAATTGAAGAAATCTATCAGGTTTTCGAAAATGAAGAAAAAGGAAGTTCCATTTATCTGAAGAAATTTTTAAAAGCCGCAAAATTCAATTATGAAGTTGCCGTAAATAACTTGGTTTATAAACCCGGAAAATCTATTACGGAGTTGGTGACATTTCAAACCATAACCAATGTCAATCAGTTTTTCAAAAGTATAAGTGCGGAAGTCCGAAAAAACATAAAAAGCGAAAAATTAATTCAAATTTTAGAATTTCCTGTACTGTTTTTAGGTGCAAAACCTTCAAATACACCTAGTTTTTACAGTTTTATGAATTATGCAGATTTCGGTTTGGGCACTTGGCATCCAAAAGGAGGAATGTTTGAAGTGGTTAAAGGTTTTGTGACTTTGGCTGAGGAATTGGGCGTTAAGATTGAAACAAACCAAAATGTCGAAAAAATTGTTGTCGAAAATTCCTTGGTAAAAGGTGTTCTAGTTAATTTGCAATTTATGGAAGCAGATATTGTCATTAGCGGTGCAGATTATCACCATTCAGAAACATTATTGGATGAGAAATACAGAATGTATTCCGAAAAATATTGGAATAAAAGAACTTTTGCGCCATCAGCCTTATTGTTCTATGTTGGTTTCAGCAAAAAATTAAAAAACGTTTCTCATCACACATTATTTTTCGATTCAAATTTCGACATACACGCTGTAGAGATTTATGACAATCCGCAATGGCCAAAAGATCCGCTTTTTTACGTAAGCTTTCCAAGTATTACTGATGATAGTTTTGCTCCAAATGGTTACGAATCAGCTACTTTTTTAATTCCGATTGCTCCCGGCATTACCGACATTGCAGAAATACGAGAAGAATATTTTTTTAAAATAATTGACCGACTTGAAAAATTAACCGATCAAAACGTGAGAGATTATATCATTTTTAAAGAATCTTATTGCGTAAACGATTTTGTGAAAGATTATAATTCCTTCAAAGGAAATGCCTACGGATTGGCAAATACATTGACGCAAACTGCTTTTTTAAGGCCAAAAATCCAAAGTAAAAAGGTGAAGAACTTATTTTTTACCGGACAATTGACGGTTCCTGGCCCTGGAGTTCCGCCGGCAATTATATCGGGAAAAATCGTATCGGAATTATTAATTAAAAACAGCATTTAAAATGAAACAAATTTTTGATGAAACTTCATTTTTGTGTAGCAAAATGGTGACTAAAAAATATAGCACATCTTTTTCATTGGCGGTAAAAATGTTGGCGCCAAAAATTAGGGAAGCCATATTTGGTATTTATGCATTTGTTAGGTTTGCTGATGAAATTGTGGATTCATTTCATGATTTCGATAAGAATGAATTGATAAACGAATTTGAGCGCGATTATTATAAAGCTTATGATACAGGAATAAGTTTAAATCCGATTTTAAATGGTTTTCAGTTAACTGTAAAAAAATACAATATAGAGGATGATTTAATACAGGCTTTCTTAAAAAGTATGAAGCTGGATTTAAATAAAGGGCAGTACAATACTGAAGATGAATACAATGACTACATCTATGGATCTGCTGATGTTGTTGGCCTGATGTGTTTAAAAGTTTTTGTAGAGGGCGATAATGAAAAATATGAAAAGCTTAAAAGTTATGCTATGCGCTTGGGTTCGGCTTTTCAAAAAGTGAATTTTCTACGGGATTTAAAAGATGATTATGAAGTGTTGAACCGATCTTATTTTCCGGGAATAAATTTACAGTCCTTAGATTTTTCTTCAAAAAACAAGATTATTGAAGAAATAGAAAACGATTTTGAAGAAGCATATAAAGGCATAAAATTATTGCCTATAGAAGCTAAGTTTGGTGTTTATACGGCGTATATTTATTATAAAGGTTTATTGAAAAAACTAAAAAGAACGCCTTCAGAAAAAATAATGAATACCAGAATCAGAATTTCAAATCCGGTTAAAATTAGTCTACTGGCAAGATCTTTTGTCGTTTTTAAGTTAAATTTAATGTAATTTTATTCAATGAAGTTATTTGTTTTTTTTCTTATGATGAATTCTTTGTCGGTACCAGTCTTAGACAAAGTCAGAAATCATTTTCCTGCAATCAATTCATTGGAGGAAGCTGAGTTTTACTTAAAATTATTGGAAAATGAAAAGAGTCCGGAGTTAAAAGCTTATTATGCAGCAATGCTTTTTATGAAATCTAAATATGTGAAATTTCCCCTTACAAAATACAAATATTTTAAAAAAGGTAAATCCTTTTTAGATCAATTAATACAAGATAATAAACCGAATGTTGAAATGCGGTATCTGCGTTTTGTGTTTCAAAACGAAATGCCAAATTTTTTGAATTATAACAGCAATATTCAGGAAGATTTTTTGGTGATCACTAAAGGAATAGAAAAAAGTGATTTAAATAGGGAATTTAAACATAAAATGCTTAAAAATATGTTACTGGTTAAAAACGTAACTGCCAACCAGACAACTCAAATTAAATTATTATTAAACAAATTATAATGTTTTTACTGATTGCAATTGGGACTTTTTTATTAATGGAATGTGTAACTTGGCTAACGCATAAATTTGTGATGCACGGATTTATGTGGTATTTCCATGAAGATCATCATCAGCCCAGATATCAAAATTGGTTTGAAAGGAACGATGTATTTTTTATCATTTTTGCGATACCAAGCATTGTTCTTTTTTATGTTGGTTTGGAAGGCGGATTAAACTATCGTTTTTTTATAGGCTTGGGCATTTTATTTTATGGGGTGGCTTATTTTCTGGTACATGACGTGCTGATTCACAAGCGTTTTAATTGGTTTTCCAAAACAAATAACAAATATTTAATTGGCTTGAGAAAAGCGCATAAAGTGCATCACAAACATTTGGGAAAAGAAGAAGGTGAGTGTTTTGGGATGTTATTTGTTCCTTTCAAATACTTCAAAATATAATGAGTCTTTATTTAATTTTAAATATAGCTTCTTTTATTGTTCCGTTTGCGTATAGTTTTGAAAAAAAAATGCATTTCATCCATTGGTGGAAATCTGTTTTTCTTTCTATTTTTATTGTAGGCATCTTTTTCATTGTTTGGGACATTATTTTTACGCAGCAAGGTGTTTGGGGTTTTAATCCGGAATATCATATAGGTTTAAATTTTATGGGCTTACCTATAGAGGAAATACTGTTTTTTATTTGTATTCCTTACGCCAGTATTTTTACCCATTATGCATTTATTTACTTTTTTGAAAACATAAAATTGTCAGATAAATTAACCAAATATATCAGTATTGGATTGTTATTATTTGCAATAATTGTATTGTTTTATGCGTATCCTCGAAAATATACGTCGGTAACTTTTAGTATTTTTATATTACTGATGTTATTTTCTTTGCTTAAAAAAACACCATTATTATCTCAGTTTTTCATCACTTTTTTAATCATTCTATTTCCGTTTTTTTTGGTGAATGGCATTTTAACCGGAAGTTTTATTGAAAATGAGGTTGTTTGGTATAATAACAATGAAAATTTAAACATTCGATTGTTTACCATTCCTGTGGAGGATGTTGTTTATGCCTTTAATATGTTATATCCCAGTTTGCTTTTAATAGAATTTTTTAAAAAGAAATTCAATAAAAAAAAAGTTGCATTTAAATGAAGAAAGAAGAAGTTTCTGTTTTTTGGTTTCGGCGCGATTTAAGACTGGAAGATAATTGTGCTTTATTCCACGCCTTAAATTCAGAATATCGGGTGTTGCCCTTATTCATTTTTGATGAAAATATTCTGAATGAATTGCCAAAAAATGATGCGCGGGTGACTTTTATTTTTGAGACTTTAAAAAACATCAATATTGAATTGGCAAATTTCAATTCCTCATTATATATCAAAAAAGGCAATCCATCTGATATTTTGGATACTATTTTTGAAGAATTTAATGTGAAAAATGTATTTTTCAATAAAGATTATGAGCCTTATGCAAAAGAAAGGGATGATAAAGTAAAGTTACTTTGCAAACAAAAAAATATTAATGTATTCACCTTTAAAGATCAGGTAATTTTTGAAGAATCCGAAATAGTGAAAGCAGACGGATTGCCTTATAGCGTTTATACACCTTATAAAAATAAATGGCTGGAAAAATATCGGTTAAATGTTATTAATGAATATAAATCGGAAAGCTTTAAAGATAATTTCTTCAATTCCAGTTTTGCATTTCCTTCTTTAAATACAATAGGTTTTGTAGAAAGTGAAATGAAAGTATTGCCTTTTAATTTCAAATGCATCAATAAATACCAGGATATTAGAGACATTCCTGCATTTGAAACTTCAAATGCATCTGTTTTTTTACGTTTTGGAACCATAAGTGTGCGTAAGCTGGTTAATTATGCCAGTAAAACAAATGAAATTTACTTAAGTGAACTCATTTGGCGTGAATTTTTTATGCAAATCCTTTTTCATTATCCAAAAGTGGTGAATGAAAATTTTAAATCGAAATACAATTTTATTCCTTGGAGAAATAATGAGACCGAATTTAAAAAGTGGTGTGAAGGAAAAACGGGTTATGCAATAGTTGATGCGGGAATGCGTCAATTAAATAAAACTGGTTATATGCACAATCGCGTTAGAATGATTACGGCAAGTTTTTTATGCAAACACTTATTAATAGACTGGCGTTGGGGAGAAGCTTATTTTGCTGAAAAATTACTCGATTTTGAATTGTCTTCAAACAACGGAAATTGGCAGTGGGTTGCCGGAACAGGATGTGATTCGGCTCCTTATTTCAGGGTGTTTAATCCGCAAACGCAACAACAAAAATTTGATCCTGAGTTGAAATACATCAAAAAGTGGATTCCTGATTTCAACAATGCTGCAATAGCGGAAATAGTGGAACATAAATTTGCTCGCGAACGCTATTTAAACGCAGTAAAAAGAAGCTTTTTCTCCTAATAATCATGATTTCTTTTTTCCAGAAACCAATCAATGTTAACCATATTTTTGAATATAAAAATTGATTTTATGCATAAAAAAGTATTACTATTTATGTAATAATGGATTTTGGCAGCTAATTTTTTACATTTCCTTATAAAAGTGGATTAAAATAGTAAATTCTATAAATTTTCAGTTTTATTTACACAGTTTCGGAAGAAATATGCCGTTTTAAAAACGTTCTGAATAAGGCGCTTCTCAATTTTTGAAAAAATAAATATTTTTAACACATTTAAAATCAATTACTTAAAATAGCTATTTAGACTAATACTAAATAATTTTATCCCAAAATTAGCTGATATATGTCATTATAAATGATACTTTATTACCATAATTTTACAGCATAAATTTGAATAGTTAATTATAATTATTTATAAAATAAGAGGGGATTCTAAAAAAACCTCATTTTGTAAATTTTTCAGTGTAAATATAATGTAAAATGAAACAAGAAAGTGTAAAATTAATTTGTGATGCCAATGAAGCGGTAGCTATTATTGCCCACAAAACGAACGAGGTATGTGCTATTTATCCAATAACTCCTTCATCACCAATGGGAGAGCATGCGGAAGTGTATAGTTCAAAAGGTGAAAAGAATATTTTTGGGAATATTCCTCGAATTGTTGAAATGCAAAGTGAAGGTGGCGCATCAGGAGCCGTTCACGGTTCATTGCAAGGAGGTGCCTTAACAACAACATTTACTGCATCACAGGGATTGTTGTTAATGATACCAAATATGTATAAAATTGCTGGTGAATTATTGCCAACAGTATTTCATATTGCGGCAAGAACTATTGCAACTCATGCCTTATCAATTTTTGGAGATCATTCAGACGTTATGGCAACACGCGCAACTGGATTCTCTATGTTATTTGCAGGTTCAGTTCAGGAAGCACACGATTTTGCATTAATATCACAAGTTTCTGCCTTAAAAAGCAGGGTTCCTTTTTTAAATATTTTTGACGGATTTAGAACGTCTCACGAAATTTCCAAAATTGATGGAATTCCTGATGATGTCATAAAAGCAATGATGCCGGAAGAGGAAGTAATGAGACATGCAAAAAACTCATTAGATCCTGACAATCCAGTAATTAGAGGAACAGCACAAAATCCTGATGTATTCTTTCAGGCGAGTGAAGCTGCCAATACCTACTTCCAAAATGTTCCGGGAATAGTTCAAAAAACAATGGACGAATTCTATGAACATACAGGTAGAAGATATAGTCTATTTTATTATATAGGTCATCCAGAGGCTGAAAAAGTAATCATAGCAATGGGTTCAGGTGATGGACCAATTAGAGAAACCATTGACACTTTGGTTGAAAAAGGTGAAAAAGTTGGTGCTTTAATCGTCCGCTTGTATCGTCCATTCTCCGTATATGATTTTATTAAAAGTATACCTAAAACAGCTAAAAAGATCGCTGTATTGGACAGAACAAAAGAACCAGGAAGTATTGGAGAACCTTTATATTTAGACGCGGTAACAGCATTTGTTGAAATGGGAGACTATATGCCTACCATTATAGGAGGACGTTACGGACTTTCATCAAAAGAATTTACGCCTGCTATGGTTAAAGGAATTTATGATGAATTAGAAAAAAATTCACCAAAAAACCATTTCACGATAGGTATTAATGATGATGTAACACATACAAGTTTAGAATACGACCCGAGTTTTAAAACTAAAAAAGATACATTTGATTGTATGTTTTATGGGTTGGGATCAGATGGTACAGTTGGTGCAAATAAAAACTCCATTAAAATTATTGGTGAAACTACCGATAATTTTGTGCAAGGATATTTTGTATATGACTCTAAAAAGGCCGGTGCCCAAACAGTTTCACATTTGCGTTTTGGCCCAGAACCAATTTATTCAACCTATTTAATTAACAAAGCAAATTTTATTGCTTGCCATCAAACAAATTTCATCTATAAATATGATATTTTGGCGGACATTAAAAAAGGTGGAACATTCTTGTTAAACACACCCCATTCAAAATATAAAATTTGGACAGAGTTGCCAAGTATTATGCAACGTAGAATTATTGATAATGATATTTCTTTTTATGTAATTGATGCTACAAAAGTGGCACAAGATGCAGATCTTGGGAAACGTACAAATACCATATTGCAAACTTGTTTCTTCGCAATATCAGGAGTGCTTCCTAAAGATGAAGCAATCAAAAAGATTAAAGATGCTATTGTAAAATCATATTCTCATAAGGGAGAAGGTGTTGTGCAAATGAATTTTAATGCAGTTGATAAATCTTTAGAAAATCTTCAAAAAGTTGAATATCCTGCACATACAACAAATAATGATGGTTTAACACCTATGATGACCGAAAATGCCGATGATTTTGTAAAAGAAATTTTAGGAACTATTTTAGCCGGTAGAGGGGATTCATTGCCTGTTAGTGCATTTTCTGTAGATGGAACATTTCCTACAGGAACAACACAATATGAAAAACGAGGAATTGCAGATTTTGTACCGGTTTGGGATAATGCAGATATTTGTACACAATGTAATAAATGTGTAGCTATTTGTCCTCATGCTGCAATTAGAGCCAAAGTTGTATCTAATGATTTATTAATAAATGCACCTGAATCACTAAAAAGTGTACCAGCAAAAGGAAGACCATTTAATAGTGATGCCGAAAGTTACATATTGCAGGTTTCACCTCTTGATTGTACAGGTTGTGATTTATGTGTGGCAGTTTGTCCGGCTGAAAGCAAAGAAGTTCCAAACACATTTGCGATCAACTTAACAGATTTGCGTAATGTTCGAGAAGTAGAGACCGTAAATTGGGATTACTTCATTGATTTACCAGATTATGACAGAAAACAATTGGTTACTTCTACCGTTAAAGGATCACAGTTCTTAGAACCATTATTTGAATTCTCAGGAGCTTGTTCTGGTTGTGGTGAAACGCCATATATTAAGTTAGTTACACAATTATTCGGAGACAGTATATTGATTGCAAATGCAACCGGCTGTTCTTCAATATATGGTGGTAATTTACCAACAACACCATACAAAACAAATAAAGATGGACGTGGACCAGCTTGGGCCAACTCTTTGTTTGAAGACAATGCTGAGTTTGGTTTAGGAATGCAATTGGCATTATCTAAAAAACAAGAGATAGCAGTGAATTTATTGAAATCTTTAGAAAGTAAAATTGGCAGTACCATAGTAAATAACATACTAGATAATGCTGAAGGCAACGAAACGCTAAAAGAACAAAAAATCAATCAAATTGATGAGCTTAATGAAATTTTAGAGACTATTGATACCTATGAAGCTAAAAAACTAAGAAACCTTTCGGAATACTTGCGTAAAAAAGCAGTTTGGATATTTGGTGGTGATGGTTGGGCTTATGATATTGGATATGGTGGTTTAGACCACGTATTTTCATCAGGAGAAAACGTTAATATTTTAGTGATGGATACGGAAGTTTATTCGAATACAGGTGGACAAGCATCTAAAGCTACACCAATGGGAGCAAGCGCGAAGTTCGCAATTTCAGGGAAAAAGACTTCTAAGAAAAGTTTAGCCTTACAGGCTGTTTCTTATGGAAATGTTTATGTTGCACAAATTGCAATTGGTGCAAAAGACAACCAAACGCTAAAAGCAATTGAAGAAGCTGCAGCATATCCGGGACCATCATTAATTATTGCTTATGCTCATTGTGGTGAGCACGGTTATGATTTGAAAGATGGGACTAAACATCAAGAAAAAGCTGTAGAAACTGGATACTGGCCATTATTTAGATTCAATCCTTTGGCAGAAAAAGGAAAGAAATTTAAATTAGATTCCAAAGCACCTTCTGCACCTTTAAGTGAATTTATGTATTCAGAAACTAGATTTACAAGAGTTGTAAAAGAGAATAAGGAATTGGGAAAAGAGCTATTGGATAAAGCTCAAGAACAAGTGGACGCTAATTGGGAAAGATTAGAACTTTATAGAAATTTATAAATTAATTAATTTAAAAGTGCCAAGTATTTTTATACTTGGCACTTTTTTTTATATCTTTATTACTATTGTAAGGGCTTGATTTTTATAAAAATAAGGGTTATAAGGATCAATAATTTTTATTTTCTTTAGTGTCACTTAAATAAAAAAATAAACAATGAAATCAAGATCAGAAGCTTTTTTTAAAGAAGCATCAAAAAAATTAAATTCGGCAAAAGAGGAATTATTTAAACCTGCCGAAGATATTGTTAGTTATTCAGTATGTAAAAACGCTCAGTTTGCCATTGAGAACTTTCTTAAAGGGTATTTAACCAAAAACAATATCGAATTACAGCAAAATGAAACAATTGTTTCTTTGTATGATAAATGTGTTAGCATTGACAAAAATTTCACATCTATAGATTTAAGTGCAATAGGATGTAAAAACCATACTATAGATTCACGTTATTGCTCAGAAATTAATTCGGTAAGTGCATGTTTTGATACCGCCGACAGCATCGATACTTATTTAAGAAAAAATAAGATCGTTTAAAAATCGGCCCTTTTTTTCATTTGAGAAAGAAAGAAACTTACTGTACATTTGTGTAAAATAATCATGCAATGAATTATATTTTATTTGATGGTACGGTTCGTAATTCACTATTACCATTAACCTACACAAAACCTGTTGCCGATTTACGAATAGGAATTCTTACCATTCGTGAAAAATGGGAAACATATTTGGGTTTTACCACAACCACACTTACTGAAGACTATTTGGAAGAGAAATTTCCGATGGTTGAAATGGAGCAGAATGTCATGATAAATGCTTCTTTTTTACCAACACTTTTCTTAGCGGAAAAAATTATGGAACTGAAAGAAAATCAGGCCATTTTCAAGGATGAAGAAGTCATTGCCTTTTTTACTACTGATTCACAAGAAACCGTGGATTTTGACCACTATGAGCAAATTGAATTTGAATCAGAAGTGCTTCAAATTAAAAATACATGGGATTTATTTTCATTAAACGACATAGCATTAAAAGCTGATTTTGAATTAATTACTGAAGGGAGAAAATCGAAACCAATTCCTGAAGGCGTTCGCTTTATAAATAAAGAAAATATTTTTATTGAAGAGGGAGCAGAAATCTTATTTTCAATATTAAATGCCAGTAAAGGGCCTATTTATATTGGGAAAGATGCGTTGGTGATGGAAGGCAGTTTAATTCGTGGGCCTTTTGCTATGGGAGAACACTCTGTAGTGAAAATGGGTGCTAAAATTTATGGTGCTACAACTATTGGTCCATATTGTACTGTTGGAGGAGAAGTAAATAATTCTATTTTATCCGGTTATTCAAATAAAGGTCATGACGGCTTTTTAGGCAATTCAGTATTGGGTGAATGGTGTAATATTGGTGCCGATTCAAACAATTCAAATTTAAAAAATAATTACAGTGAAGTTCGTTTATGGAATTATGAAACGGAAAATTTCGCAAAAACCGGATTACAATTTTGTGGGTTAATTATGGGTGACCATTCTAAATGTGCCATTAACACCATGTTTAATACAGGAACCGTTGTGGGTGTAAGTGCAAATATTTACGGAAGCAACTTTCCACGAAATTTTATTCCCTCATATAGTTGGGGAGGAGCTGCAGGTCTTTCAACATATAAGCTTGATAAAGTTAATGAAACTGCAAAATTGGTCATGAAAAGGAGGAACGTTGATTTCGATGAAAAAGAAAAACGCATTTTAGAATACATTTTTGGTATTACTGAAAAGTATAGAAATTCTTTTGATTAAATATAAAAAGCCCATTTTAAAATGGGCTTTTTTTGGGGAAAGAAAAATAATAAATTATCCTTTAATTTGTGTCTTTTTAAATTTCTCAAATTTGGTTTCTGTATTTTTAGGCCAGCTGTTGTTACTTAAATCCACATCGGCAGTTTGTTCATCCGGGTCAATAGTTATTTTTGTGATTGCTTTGTTTGAAGGAAAAACTTTAGTGACTTCAGCATCATTCTTTCTCCAAATTTCTGCAGGATATTGTTTGCGTACTTTAGTGCCGTCCTCATATTCAAATTCTACAATTATTGGCATTACCAAATCTCCAGGTTTTTCAAAAACCAATTCGTAAAAATATTTAGGGGCATTTAATTCCGATTTCTCTTCCGATGAAAAATTTTCATTGATATAATCACTCAACAAATTGTAATCTTCCGGTTTTTTCGATTTTAAATCATTTGTAAATTCTGAGCTGTCTTCAGAAACCAAATATAGCGCCGGAGGTAATTTATCTAAAGTAATTCCATAACGTTTTACCATATTTTCGGCACGTTCGGTTGGCTTGTCGGTTACATAATATTTTTTCACTTCTTTTATGCCAATGTCATTGGCCCCTGTAGTATAAAACCAGCCTCTCCAAAACCAATCTAAATCCATCGCAGAGGCATCTTCCATCGTCCTGAAAAAATCGGCTGGCGTTGGATGTTTAAATTTCCATCGTTGTGCATAGGTTTTAAATGCGTAGTCAAATAATTCAGGGCCCATAATTACTTGTCGGAGCATATACAATCCGGAAGCAGGTTTTGCATATGCATTGTTTGAAAAATCAAATATATGGTCTCCCTGAGTCATAATAGGTGCTATTTTTGACTGATCTCCTTTCATATAACCCACAATGTTTTTAGGCAAACCTCTGCTAAGCGGGTATCCTTTTTCATAATCCATTTGAGCCAGCATTTGCACAAAGGAATTTAAACCTTCATCCATCCATGTCCACTGACGCTCATCTGAATTAACAATCATCGGGAAAAAATTATGTCCCACTTCATGAATAATGACACCCAACATTCGGTATTTGGTATAATCCGTATAAGTGCCATCGGGATTAGGCCGACCGCGATTGAAACATATTTGCGGATATTCCATCCCTTGGTCTTTTGCGTGTACTGAAATGGCTTTGTGGTAAGGATAATCGAAAGTAAATCTTGAATAGGTCTTTAACGTGCTTACTACCGCTCTGGTTGAATGTTGTTCCCATAAAGGATTTCCGTCTTTCGGATAATAAGAATACGCCATTACGGTTCTCCCATTGATGTCAACTGCCATTCCGTCCCAAATATATTTTCTTGAAGAAGCAAAAGCAAAATCCCTTACATTTTCGGCGTAAAAACGCCAAGTTTTGGTTTCTTTGGACCTTCCTTTTTCTGCCAATTCAGCTTCCTTTTGCGTGACAATAATTACAGGGTTCTCAAATGATTTTTTTGCGAGTTCCAATCTGTTTAACTGTAATTTGGAAAGGACTTCTTCAGGGTTTTTAAGGATGCCTGTTGCCGCTAAGATATGATCTTTTGGCGTAGTAATATTCACTTCAAAATCTCCAAATTCCAATGCAAACTCACTTCTTCCCCAAAATTGTAGGTTTTGCCACCCGTCAACATTATCATAAACAGCCAGTCTTGGATAAAATTGCGCAATGGTATAGTCGTTATTGCCATCAGGATAATGTTCAAAACCAGATCTTCCTCCTTGTTCAAAATGATTGTTAATGTTATACCACCATTTTATTTTAAATGAATATTTTTCCCCAGAAGCCAATGGTTTATTTAAATCCAAACGCATCATAGTTTGGTTGATAAAGTATGGAGCATCAGTGCCATTAATATTTTTTACATATTCAATTTTGAAACCACCATCAAAGGGTGCTTTTACAAAATTTTTATAAAATGCTTCAGGAGTATATAAATCACTTGCTACAGTTTCTTGAATGTCTGGTGTTTTTGAATCGGCTGCGCGTATATTTTGATCTAACTGAATCCATAAATAGGTTAAATCATCTTTGGAATTGTTGTGATACGTGATGGTTTCTTCTCCATATATCCGGTTCTTTTCTTCATCTAAAATAATATCAATTTTATAATCAACCTTTTGCTGCGTGTATTCATGTCCGGGAGCACCTGAAGCTTTGTGTTCATTGTTTGGCGTTGGCAATTCTTCCTTTAACTGTTTAAATTTACTGTTGTTATAGTGTGCTTTTTGAGAGGTTGTTTCTTGGGCTTTGGCAGTGAAAGTAACTGTCAGTAAAAGGAAAGAAATAATTAATAAATTTTTCATGAATTAAATTTTTAACAAATATTGAATTAAAAAAGCCACTCAAGCGAGTGGCTCATTATTAAGATTTAATTTTATCTTTTTTAAATTTATCGAATTTATTTTCTGTTTTTTTAGGCCAGCTGTTGTTGCTTAAATTTATGTCGGCTGTTTGTTCATCAGGATCAATGGTTATTTTTTTGATTGCCTTACTCGACGGAAAAACTTTAGTGACTTCCGCATCATTATTTCTCCAAATTTCTGCCGGATATTGTTTGCGTTCTTTTGTTCCGTCTTCGTATTCAAATTCTACAATTATTGGCATCACCAAATCTCCTGGTTTTTCAAAAACCAATTCGTAAAAATATTTAGGTGCTTTTAATTCCGATTTTTCTTCGGATGAAAAATTTTCACTGATATAATCGCTCAATAAATTATAATCTTCCGGTTTTTTTGATTTTAATTCTTTTTTAAATTCTGGGCTGTCTTCAGAAATCAAATATAGTGCCGGAGGCAATTTATCTATAGTAATTCCATAACGTTTTGCCATATTTTCGGCACGTTCGGTTGGTTTGTCGGTCACATAATATTTTTTTACTTCTTTTATTCCAATGTCATTGGCTCCTGTGGTATAAAACCACCCTCTCCAAAACCAGTCTAAATCAACTGCAGAAGCATCTTCCATTGTTCGGAAAAAATCAGCAGGTGTCGGGTGTTTAAACTTCCAGCGCTCTGCATAGGTTTTAAAAGCATGGTCAAATAATTCATGTCCCATGACGGTTTCCCTTAAAATAAATAAACCGGCGGCAGGTTTTCCGTAAGCATTTGCGCCAAAGTTAGTCAAATCCTCTCCTTGAGACATAATTGGCTCTAAACCACTTTGGTCACCAGCCATATATCTTACAATACTTTTTGGTTGATCAGTCAATGGAAAAAGTTCAGGATCATATTTGTATTCGGCATAAATTTCCACAAATGAATTGATGCCTTCATCCATCCAAGTCCATGTGCGTTCATCAGAATTCACAATCATCGGAAAAAAATTATGTCCAACTTCGTGCGTGATAACACCGAGCATTCCCTTTTTTGTTCTGTCAGTATATTTTCCGTTTTGATCAGGTCTTCCACCATTCCAGCAAATCATTGGGTATTCCATTCCCTGACGTTCTGCATTGATAGAGGTTGCTTGTGGGTAAGGATAATCGAAAGTGAATTCTGAATATACTTTTAAGGTATTTGCAACGGCTCTGGTTGAGTGCTCTTCCCAAAGCGGATTTCCTTCGTTTGGATATAAGGAATAAGCCATGACTGTTTTTCCGTTAAAGTTCACGGCCATAGCATCCCATATAAATTTTCTTGATGAAGAAAAAGCAAAATCTCTTACATTTTCAGCATAAAAATGCCAGTTTTTTGTTTCTTTTGATCTTCCTTTTTCAGCCGCCAAAGCTTCTTCAGGAGTTACTATTAAAACAGGATTGTCAAATGAATTTTTGGCAGCCTCATACCGCTCATATTGGGCGGGAGTAAAAACATCCTTCGGATTTTGAATAACGCCTGTCGCGTTTAAAATATGATCTTTTGGAGTGGTTATGGTAACATCATAATTTCCAAATTCCAAAGCAAATTCACTGCGGCCTAAAAACTGTAAATTTTGCCATCCTTCTACATTATTATATACAGCCAGACGCGGAAAAAATTGTGCAATTACATATAATTTATTTCCGTCAGGGAAAGGTTCGTAACCAGAACGGCCCCGATTAGCAATATAATCATTGATATTGTACCACCATTTTATTTTAAATGAATATTTTTCTCCGGAAGCCAACGGTTTTGCTAAATTGATGCGCATCATAGTTTTATTGATCATATAGCTCACCTCACTGCCATTAACATCTTTTATAAATTCAATATTAAAGCCTCCTTGGAAAGGTTTTCCCATAAAGGTTTTTGTGAATTTTGAAGGGGAATACATAATATCAGGTCCACCACCATTTATTTCAGGAGTTTGAGAATCTGGAGCACGAATATTTTGGTCTAACTGCACCCATAAATATTCTAAGTTATCTTTGGAATTGTTATGATAAGTGATGGTTTCTTCCCCAAATATCTTTTGATTCTCATCATCCAAAACAATATTCATTTTATAATCAACTTGCTGTTGGGTGTATTCATGTCCTACAGCGCCAGAAGCTCTATGCTCACTGTTTGGTGTAGGCAATTCTTCATTTAATTGTTTAAATTTACTGATATTGTAATGTGCTTTTTGAGGCACTGTTTTGTTTTCAATTTCTTGGGCGAAAAATGATGTGGAGAAAATAGATAATAAGGTAACAATTAATATTTTTTTCATTTTAAAGGTTTGTTTTGGATAGAATGTACAAATTAATTATTTTAATAGTATTGTAAATTTATTATTAGAATTCTAACGAATTTTTATCATTTGATTTTGTCAGATAAAAAGTTTTGTTGAAATCTTTTACTTTTATTTTAACAATATTTTTCTGATCCTCAAAGTCTTCAATTAAAATATTATTAGTCACTTCAATTGATTTAAGTTCTTTAATACCAGTTATTTCTAAGTAAAATCTTACAATATCGCCATCATATTCTTTTCCGATATATTTGTATGTTTGATTTTTGGCATTAACCGAAATTAATAAGTGTTCGTTTAGGTATTTTATATAGTAGCCATCAACATTTTCAACTTCAATTTTACTTGCTAAATTTAATTGTTTTCCGCTATTTTTAGTGAGTGTAAATTCAAGATCCTCTAAAGTGACTCCCAAAGTAATTTGTAATGATTGCTTCGTTTCCATATATTCAATTTCGCATAAACTCACATAGTATTTGTGCATGGTAAACGAAAACAAAGGAACTGCCACAAAAATTATTATAATTTTTTTTAATTGCATAAGGAGTGGAAATAATTTAGCTAATTAACAAAAAGTATTCCAAAAAAGAGTGATTTTAGTTACATAAAAATAATTACTCTTTTGTCTGGTTGTACTTTTTATTTTGTTTTATTATAAAATTTTTAATCAAAAATTCATCACTATTGTAAAAGTTGCTTAATCCATTATCTTCACAATAATCTAAAAACAAATAAATTTC
>JAGXIN010000148.1 GCA_024635575.1 Flavobacteriia bacterium | reverse complement strand
TCTTTCATCATCAATGATTCCTGACATAGATATGATTGGAACAAACTTTATCAGTAAAGTGAAGAAGAGGAAAAAGGCTGCAATACCTGCAAAACTTAAAGACCATTCAATCCAAGTAGCGGTATAATGAATAAATTCCGGCCTCGTATCTTGAATTGGCAGATAAGGTGTTTCTAAAGTAGGTACTACTATTAAATAGCGATTTAACCATAACGCTATAACTGCAATTAAAGCTGCGAATGTTATGAGTTTAATTGTTCTTAATTTTTTAATGAATAATATACCTAATGGAATAATAAATCCGATATAATTAGCAAGAATAAACATCCAAAAATAATGTCCAAACAATGTTTTTAATAAATCAATATCGGCAATTTTATGGCTAAACCATTTTGCGAAATAATCGCTGAATGTAAAGTAGCCAAATAATAAAGACAAAACCAGCAATACCATTGCTGCCATGATAAAGTGTGATTTAACGATGTATTTTTCTAATTTAAAAAATTTACGAATTAAATACATTGCAATGATGATAACACTTACTCCTGAATATAAACCGGCTATAATAAAATCCGGTGCAAATATGGTGCTGTTCCATCCTGGTTGAAGTGTTAAACTAAAAATCCAAGCAAGTACTGTATAAGCTACAATTGCCATTGCAATGACCATTTTAGACATGATACTGGTTGTATTATGTAATCTTTTGCGTTGGTCTGGTGTATCTTGATAATTAATTGCTAAATATTTGTACAATTTTTTTCTCCAGGCAGGAAGTTTTAAATCCGGACTGTCTCTTAAAATTGCAAAGTCAGGAATAAAAGTTAAATACAAATATATAAAGCAACCTACAAGGTCGGTTATAATAGCAATGATATCCCAAGTAATTGGGGATTGAATCCTTGGATAGAGAAATAGAAAATACAACCTGTCTAACCTTCCGATACATAATAAAATAAATATGGGGCCAATAGTTATTGATAAAACGGTTATAATTTCAACAATTCTTGTCACTGAATTTTTCCATGGAGTTCTAAAAAAGTGTAATATGCCCGATATAAATGCTCCTGAGTAGCTTAAACATACAAAAATTATAAAATTTACGATGTATAGTCCCCAAACAACATTATCTCTCATTCCGGTCACAATATGGCCTTCTTTGAATTGTATTATAAAAGCATAGACTCCTACAGAAATAATACTTATTAAAATGCCAATCCAAATTTTTGCTAAAAGAGATGTTTTTTCTAACATTGGTGAAAATTCTTTTACTAATTCTCGTTTTCTGTTATTTAATTGCATAATTAAGAATTTATAAGTTAAATTTTACCTTGTTTTTTAAGATCCTGTACAAACGGCACATTTTTAAAGCGCTCTATTATTTCTTCGTTTTGATCTTCTAATCCGCGTTCTACTGGGTATAGTCTATCTATAGGTGGCAAATAATATACGTTAGGTTTGGTTCCTAAATGCTCTAAATGACGGTAGCCTCCACGGTCATTAATTAGTTTGGAAAAACTGAGAGTTTCTTGACCGTTGGTTACAAGATCTTCATTTTTGTCACCAAAATATATAACACCCTCAGGGCAAGCTTGCGCACAATATGGCAATAAACCTTGCCTTAACAAATCGGGGCAAAAATCACATTTCATAACTGTTCCTTCTGCTGCAGGAACTTGTGTCTCTGGTGAGTATGGTACAGATTCGTCATCAAATTTATCTTTATCTCCCCAATTAAATATACGGGCAGAGTAAGGGCAACTTGTAATACAAAATTTACACCCAATGCAACGTATGTTATCAATTAAAACTATGCCGTCATCGCGTTTAAATGTTGCTCCGGTTGGGCAAACAGTAACGCAAGGAGGTTCATCACATTGAAAACAAGGTTTTGGGAACCAATAAGGTTTGCTTTCTTCATTATTTTGAATAAGTTGCACCTTCATAAACTCTTGATGATAGTCTAATTTGTGCCCTTCTTGGCAGCTTTCAACACAATTCCGGGCATTTCTACATTTGGCTAAATCTATAACCATCACAAATTTCCTGTCAGGTATTCCTGTTCTGGATTCTTCTGGGGTGATAAGCGCTTCAGGATAATTGTTGATATTAGCTTCACTTACTTCTACTATTTTTCCATCAGGTGTCAATAATCTTATTACTTCACCAGCAGGTTCTTTTTCTTCTTCTTGCGCTGCTAAGTTTGTTATAATTGAAGTGCTTGCAATTGCAGTGAAACTAGTTAATAATCCCAATTTAAGAAACTTACGCCTGTCGGTTTCACCTTTTTCTATTTGGTTTTTTTTCATTTTTTCTTGTTTAAGTTCAGCCGATTTTAAAGTGAATTCTTAATGAATAAGCCAGTTTAGATCGGTTATTTATTTTTTATAATATTGATTATTCTTATTTACAAATAGGTTAATATTTGAGACTATAAAGTTATTGACAAACAGTTGATGAAATGGTGACAAATATCATTTTACGCAAAGAAACCATACAATAATTTAAATAAACGATATGCAATAAAAGTTACATAAAATATTAAATTATGTATAAGCACTAATTCCTCTGGTGTTTTTTAAGTGGCAATAAAATTTTATTTAAAATCTAAAGAATTTGATTTGCAGTAAAATTTGAAAAAAGTAGATTTAATGGAGTTTTTATATAAAATATATTGAAATTGAGTAAAAATATAAGTATTGGTAGTTAATGAACATCAAATTTATTTAGGCTGGATTAAAACCATTTTAAATATCGTTAGCCTTAGATTTGTACAAGATATAGCAATAGGAGTGTGGAGGTATATTTAAGAGTTCAATAAAATTAATTAATAGGCATAAAAAAAGCCGAACAATCGTTCGGCTTTTTATTTATTTATTTAATATAAACTTAGATTATTCAGCTAAGGTTCTCATATAATTAACGATCAACCATCTGTCTTCATCTGAAGCAATTTTTTTTGCAAATTCAGGCATATCAGCTCTTCCAATTGTTGTTTTGTAGAATAATGCACCATCACTTTGTTTTTGATATGCTGCGCTTGAAAAATCTCCTAAATCACCTTTCAGTCCATCTGCTTTTGGGCCATCACCATAACCTTCGGCGCCGTGACAAGATTTACAATGTTTGGTGTATAAGGATTTACCAATGGCTGCATCCGTTTTAGCTGCAATAGGATTTTTCATGGTTTGGTATTTTGCAGGTACTTTCCATTCTTCTTGAACAAGTGTAGTGAAAGAGTAAAATGCAAATGAGATAATTCCGATAATTGTTAAAATTTTAAATGTTTTCATGTTTTTTAATTTTAAGATTTTGATATTTTAAATAAATTAGTGATTAAATAAATAATGATTCCCCATATTGCAAATGTCAACAAATTTGGAAATATGAGCAAGAATAATGGTGTTTTACTTCTTGGAGACCACATAGTTCTTTCATCAAAAGTTGATTCGTGAACTATAGGCGTTCCAATTGGAGCATTTACTATTGCTTTTATAGTTCCAAATTCATCACTGTCATTCAGAAGTACTTCAATAGCTATATTGCCATCAACACCAGGTATTCCTTCTGGTATAGATACAAGTACTGTGCCATTTTCATCAGTTTCATTAAATTCTTTAATTAATAAAGATTTAAATAATCTTAGAACCTGGACCTTTAGCAATTGGCCAACAATTACACTGTCAGTTGTTTTATTGACAAGGGTTGCCGTTACATAATTAATGCTGTCTATGGTAACAAGTTTGGCTTCAATATTGGCGTTTTTAAAGCTTAAGCTTTTTGAAGCCCCTTTAAAACTTTCGTTACCGTCGAATGAAATTTCTATGTTGTAAGTATTTGTGGAATCTGGTTTTATGGAACTCAAATCTTTTAAGGTAAATCTGGCTTTACCTTCCATATTGGTGGTTGCTTTTCCCAATTCTATTTGTTCATCACCCACAATATTAAAAATAACCAATTCAGCTTTAGAAACATCAACATTTTCACCATCTACCCTTGCAGAAGCCTGCAGGTCAAAATAAACTTCGGCATTCATTATTTTAACGTAGTTGGCTTTTAATCTAACCTTGTCTTTTTTTGCTTTTTGGGCAAAACTTGAAGTGCATAAAAACACACTTAATACAACAAGAAAAAAGTGGCGTGTTATCATTTGATTTCTCATTTTTCAGTGTTTTTATTTAATTCTAATTCCTCTCGTTCATCAGCAGTCCTTTGAATAGGTATGATAGGCACGTATCTTACCAATATAGTGATAATTAGCAGCGACATAGCCAATGTTGCTATGGTAATCAACCATTCATGCAAACTTGGGAAATAGTGTCGCCATTCTTCCGGCACACCTTGTATTGGCAAAAAGGGATGCAATAACGTTGGTGTTACAATTAAGTAACGTTTCCACCAAGATCCTGTTACCACCAATAAACTAACCAAAAACATTGGAAAAGGCTTTCTTCCTTTTTTGAATAACAAAATAATAACAGGAATCATTAAACCTCCAATAATTACAAACCAAAATAATGGGGCAAATTGACCTTCCATCAATACATTTATGTGAGTAGTTGACTCTTTTTTCGAAGTAAGCTGAGGTATTAAATATTCATTCAAATTGAAGTACAAATAAATTAAACACGTTAATACCAGGAATTTACCCAGTTTATCAAAATGAAAATCTGTAATATATTCTTCTAGTTTGTATGCTTTTTGAAGAACATATACAACACATACTAACGCTCCTACACCAGCAACAGCTGCCCCTGAAATAAAATAGGCACCCATATTCGTACTATCCCAGCCAACCCTAAATAAGGTTGAAAACAGCCATGCATCAATAGTTTGTAACATAAAACCTACAGGAACGATTAAAATAGCAATGATGTGAATTGATTTAAGCTGAATGGATTTTTGAGCTTCACTCCCTGTCCAATTCAATGAAAGTTTTCCATACCATTTACTAAGTGTTGGTTTTTTTTCTTTATAATATTTATTCAATAGTCCAAAATCTGGCAGTAATGGGAAATAAAGCAATAGTAAACTAACCATAATATACGTAGGAATTATGATAACATCCCAGGTAATTGGAGATTGCATTCTTCCATGAATAAATAGGTTTAATAACCTGTCTGGCCTTCCCATGTCAATAGTTATTGTAAGACCAGCCATAATAATTGCAGAAACAGAGATTATTTCAGCAATTCTAACAATAGGAGTCCTCCATGCATTTTTAGTAAGTCTTAGAACTGCAACAGTAACAGTACCAACAAAACTTGTTGCCACAAAGAATACAAAGTTTGAGATATAGACGCCCCATAAGGCATAATCGTTCATATTGGTCACTACTTGTCCTCTTATAATTTGATCTATATAGGCAATTATTCCTAAAACGATTAAAACAACTAAAGAAATTGTCCATATAACGCCTTTTTTACCAAATTTTTGTGGTGCTAAATCGTTAAGTAATTTGTCGTAATTTTTCATATGTTCAAATTTTATTTTTTAGAGGTAACATATGCTGTTCGCTATGAATCATTTTCTTGAGATTTGAAGTTTGTATAGCTCGTTTCATAATTATTCAGGTTTATCAACAGATTTGTAATCAGTGAAATTTTCTAATCCCTCTTTAAAATCTACCAATCTGTCAACAGGCGGTAAGTAATAAACACTAGGCTTTGTGCCCAATCCTTCCATCAATCTATACCCTGCTTTATCTTTTAGTAATTTACTTAACCTAAGTGTTTCCTCTCCGTTGGTTACGGTGTCTTCATATTTGTCACCAAAATAAAATACGCCGTTAGGGCAAGCTGTAACGCAGTGTGGCAATTCATTTTCTTTGATGGTGTGAGGGCAAAAATCGCACTTGTCAACAGTTCCTTTTACACTTGGCAAACCGGCAAATTCAACAGAGTTATGTTCTGTTTGGTGTTCCATTTCCATAAGCATAGTAATTTCACCTTGGTTTGGTTCACTCCAATTAAATACACGTGTTGAATAAGGACAGGCAGCCATACAGAATCTGCATCCAATACAACGCTCGTTGTCAATTAGAACAAGTCCGTCTCTTCTTTTAAAAGTGGCATCAACCGGGCAAACGGTTACACAGGCTGGGTGATCACAATGCATACAAGTGGTTGGCATCCAATAAGGAGCTGTATCTTCATCTTCTTGCATTTTATACACTTTAAGCCAAGCGTGGTTACCTGTGATATAGTGTTGTTTGTTGCAGGCAGTTTGGCATTTTAAAGCATTTTTACATTTTGCCAAATCAATGACCATGACAAACTTTCGGTTTGGCATCCCTTCCCGAACATCATATTCTTCTGTTATTTTGGTATGGACTATTTGCTTAACTTCTGAAGAATCTACCTCTATGATAGTTCCGTCAGTGGTCATTAGTTCCATTTTACCGGTTGAAGTTTCGCTGTTTTTTGCGCTTAATTTAGACGCAATTTTTGTGAGTCCAACCGCACCTATTGCGGTAATCAGACCCAATTTTAATCCATTATCAAGAAATTTACGTCTTGAATCCGTATTCTTATTTTTCATACATAGTAGTAATTAAAAGACATTAAAGTTTTCTGCCCAACCAGCTAAGAAATGATTCATTAGAAATATTCTTCTGAATAATTTTAGAATTTTTAACAGTACTTACTTTAACTCTAACAGCAGTACCATCGGGCTTTAACAAAGTTTGGTATTCTTCGTTTTCATCTGGAGTAACAATTTCATCATTAAATGATGTTTTTCCAAATCCTAGAATTGGCAGCAGTAAAGTGCTTCCTAAAAGCGGAAGTATGCCCCTTCTCGAGAATTGAATCCCTTTTTTAGTTTTTTCATCCATAATTAGTAGTATTTAAAAAGTAAAACAATTAAAAAAATTATTCTGAGATTTTTGATTTTAATTGTTTGATAAAAATAGAAACATTGTTGTTATTTTTCTATGATAAAAATCATTATTTTATTTTTTTTAAAAACCTGATTATAAGCATATTAATAATTGTTCATAATAATTTCATTTTTTATAAGCCATTTTTTAAGCGAGTATTGTTACATAGTTATGAAATATATGTTACATAATATGGTGCAATTATTGAATTAATTCTTTAAACAGATTGCTTATTAATACATAAAAAAGCCTTCCAAACAATTTTGTTTGGAAGGCTTTTTATTGTACAGGTTATTATTAAGTTACCCCTAAAAATTATATAGTCTTGTAATGTTAAAACCAATTAAGACATCTCCATTAAAGAAATCATTGGTGTTTTTCATATAATTTTGTTGAGGTACAATTCCTTTATTATTTGTTATGAAAATTTGGAAAGCGTGAGCTGAAGTTGAAAATTCAGTACCTAAGCTAATTCCTGGTTGAGGATTATTGTCATCAAACTGTGTAAGAGGCTGACTATAGTCAAATATGATAGCTGTTTGAGGGCTAATTTTAAAACGACCTCCAAAAGCAATAGCAAACATATCATTTTTCATTGTAGCATCTACTTGATTAAAATGAGAAATACTAGGAGCAATTTGAAAAGATACATTTGGAGTTATTCTTTTTGCAATAATTACTTGATTGAAAAAAGAATATCTGTCTTGTATATTATTAAAACCATAACTTGTTGATGTTCTGCTCTTTCTTGCATTTACAGTCATATTACCATAATAGGAAACACTCACAGGCATACTGTTAGAACGTGTTTGTCTCAATAAGGCAACTTTCCAGTTGAAATCTTGTAACCAAGCGTCTTTAGTTGTCCCAAATCCAATGGTTAATCGGTCAAGAATCGCATAAGATAAAGCGATTCTAATGTTTGCAGCACCATATAGTCCAGCTAAATCATTTTGATCACCGTTAATTTCACCAAATCTATGTTGCATTTGTACCTCCAATGTATTTTTATTAAACAAAACATTGGTCGGATTGTCAATAAGCATCGCACTTTCAAATGCAGATCTCTCTAACTTTTCTTTTACTTTAGTTGAATCATTTTCCTGTGCAATAGCAACAAAAGGTAGAAACAATAAAATAAAAAGTATTTTTATATAATTTTTCATGTGTCTGTCTTAAAATTTAGTTGTTTTTTGCACCCTGGTTTATCCAAGTTTGTATTAAGGTTATTTTGTCGCCTGCCAAACTCCGGTGACCGTCTGCCAATTTGATATAAAGTCGGCTAGTAGCTGCGTTATTAGCAATAACATATTCAGGAACTAATGCATTGTAAGAATTTCCTGCTCTTAAATCTGGACTTCTGCCGTCATCATGGCAACTGATACAACTCGCAGTAAAAATAGGTTGTATGTCAGCTCCAAATTTAATTTCAACATAATTAGGATCAGTTGGATCAGTTGGCACTTCTATGATTACCCTTTCAGGTATCTCATCATAATAACAAGAGTTCATGACCAATCCCCCGCATATGATTAATATAATTTGAAATATTTTTTTCATAATTTT
>JAGXIN010000031.1 GCA_024635575.1 Flavobacteriia bacterium | reverse complement strand
TGCAACAATGCTTCATACGAGCCGTAAAACTTTTTTGAGTGGTAGGCTGCAGCAAATGTTTCAGCTTTCTCTAGATTTCTTGAAGCTACTGCTTCCAATTCAACAGTATCCAAGAGCAATAAGTCGTTCACAAACTTTTGAGCGATTTTACCCAACCCAATAATTCCCCATTTAATTTTCTTGTTCAATACATTAAAATTTAGATGATTTAAAATAGGTATAAATGTAGTTAAATATTTTTTGGCATAGAAATTGAAATTCAATTGAAAGAACTCAAAACATCGTATGATTATGAAGACTTTAAAATTACTTTTAGGAACGTTACTTATCGGAATGTCGTTTACTTCCTGTATTGTTGACAATACGATAGATGAGCCATATTATGGCACCACGCTTGAAGAGGTTGTTACAGCAAATGATTTATGGTATGTAGATTATAATAAAACAACCGGCACTGGGGATGTTCCATTTTTGTCAAAAGCTTTCACCATATCATTTATTAACGGAAAAGTATTTGCCAATAATAATTTGGTAGGAATTGGAACAGCAGGAAATGGGTTTGGGATCCAAATTGGATATTATGACACTTATACCGGAATTCTGGAAATAGATCATAATATAGATGGATTTTATGATTTTGAAGTTGTTCAGTTGTCTGTTAACAGAATAAAATTAAGGGACAATTACAACAATGTTAGCTACTATTTAGAGGGCTATCAAAGATCTAATTTTGATTATGATCAAATCTTTTATAACAACATAGAATATTTTTTACAGGAGTATCAAGCCTGGGAAAAGACCTATGTAAGTGATGCCGGGGCTTTAAATGAATTTGATAATGAGAATTTTTTACAGTTCACCCCAGAAAATTTAACAACATTTTATTCTTCTCAAGATATTGTTGGCACAACAATTGCAAACATCTATTGGGATTATGTAGGAGGATATACGGTAGCGAATGTACAGGGATATGACAATCTAAAAATTTTAACATTAGATTATGATTCTACAGGTACTGAAAAGTTTGAGTTGACCGTTATTAATGATAGGAAGATTAGTTTGTATCACATAAGTTCTGGAACAACTTATGAGTTTACCGGAAGGAATTATATACAATACTTGAAAACTAGTTTGGCAAAAAACGCTACAAGCGATGAAGGCAGAGCAAGAACTAAAGTGTTTAGAAAAACAGAAATTAGAAGAAATTTAAAATAAAGTTTGGTTAGTTGATTTTTGGTTGGTTATTTATAACCAATTGATGTGAGCCGCTCCTTCAAAGGAGCGGCTTTTTTTTATATCTTTATAGTTCAAAAAAATAAAAATGAATCATAAAGCAGCCCTTATTACAGGAGCAACTTCAGGAATAGGAAAAGCAACTGCGCAATATTTTGCAAAAAACAAAATACGATTAGTGCTTTGTGGTCGTCGCAGCAATAAGCTTACGGAATTAAAAGAAGAATTGGGTAAACTAACCGATGTTACCACGCTGAAGTTTGATGTCAGCAACAGAGAAGAAGTTTTTAAGGCAATTGCATCACTGCCAAATGAATTTAAAAAAATTGACATTTTAATCAATAATGCAGGAAATGCGCACGGACTTAGTGCCATTCAGGAAGGAAATATTGATGATTGGGATGCCATGATTGATATCAATGTGAAAGGTTTATTATACGTTTCAAGAGCGATTCTTCCCCAAATGGTGGAACGAAATGAGGGTTTTGTGGTAAATATAGGCTCTATTGCCGGTAAAGAAGTGTATCCGAACGGAAATGTGTATTGCGCTTCAAAATATGCCGTAGATGCCTTAAATAAAGCGATGCGGCTCGATTTAAATAAGCACAACATTCGTGTTTCAGCAATTCATCCGGGTGCGGTGGAAACTGAATTTTCAGAAGTTCGCTTTAAGGGCGACAAAGAAAAAGCAAAAAACGTTTATAAAGGATTTAAAGCCTTGCAGCCGGAGGACATTGCAGATATTATATATTTTGTGATAACAAGGCCTTACCACGTTAATATAGAAGATCTGATCGTATATCCAACAGCACAGGCAAGTGCCACTATTTTAAACAGAGAATGAGCTAAATGAAATGATTAACAAGCGTCTTTTAATAAAAAATTTGTTAGCTCATAACGATGAAAATAGCTTTTATGACAAGAAGCTGAAAATTTCATTGAACTATAAAGAGGGAAAAGCTAAATTTTTAAAGCTCATTTGTGCCTTGTCAAATTCAAACCCTGAAAATAATTCATACGTCGTCATTGGGGTTGAAGACCAATTCAATAAAATTGAAGGCGTCGATTTTTTCGATGACAGCAAGATTCAAAATTTAATGAATTCTTACTTTAACAATCCGCCAAAAATTCAATATGAAAATATTGCATTTCCCAGTTTGCCCAGATATAAAGTTGTGGGCTTGGTTACCATTCACCCCACAAATAAGGTGGCTTCACTAAAAAAAACTATCTGGAAATATATTAATGGAACCATTTTTTACAGAAGAGGAAGCAACTCCCTGTCTTCTTTGGAATCATTCGAAATCACCAATAGCAATAAAAACATTGTTGAAGCCATTGAGAAAAATGCCAGTAATAATATTCAGTTAACACTTGATGGGGTTTTTGATTTTATGAATAGGCATAAAAAAGCTTACCATCCAACTTACAAGGTTTTTAATGAACAGTTTGTGTTGTGCTGGGCCGGAGAAAAGAGAGTGTTACATGGTGCCGTATTTTATTCGCGTGTTGATATTGAGCTTATTAACGAACAGGTGCGGCTGTTTTATTCCGCTATGGATGATGTTAAAATTGAATTTGACAACAATTCTTTCAGAATTACGGAGTATGTTTATTTAGGATTGAAAAAATCCTTCGACTATTATCCTTTAGAAAAAACCGTGATACATTTTAAGGAAAATGGAAAATATGATATTGCAAGTGAATTACTATTTGAACCACCGCAGTTTGATAAAAAATTATTGCACCATGTGTTTAACAATTGCAATGCTATTTTAGAGAAATTAAAAAAGAATTTACCTATTACGGAAATTGAATTGGCAGATGTTCATCAAATTCCCACCCAATATTTAATTTGTGTTTTAAATAAAATGCCAAATGCTTTTCTTAAGCTGAAAGCCGCGGAGTTGCCACTAAAAAATTTGGAGGACAAAACTGGATATATCAAATATAAAGAAGCTATTAGAGTTCTTAGAAAATTAAAATATAGCTAAAGTTGGCATTTTTTGTAGAAATGTAACAAATTAATCAACCATTTAATTTTTTATACAATTCCAGGGCATAACCATCGGTTAAACTTGCCACGAAACCGCAAATGTCTAAAACTCTTAAATAATGCGATTTTTTCGGTTCTTGGATGCTTTCGGGCAATAAATTTATAACCAGTTTGTCATAATTTGTCAGAGAATTTTCATAATTTCTGTTGCTTGCTGCCAAAAAGACATCCAATAACTTGGCGATTACATTATATCCAACCAATTCTTTTTCAATGACTTCCCTGCTTTTATAAATTTTTTCGACGCTTATTTTTATGATATCATTTATTTGAGCTTCATAAGTGCATTTATCCAATAAGGAGTGCGGGTACTCACCTTTTAAAATAGCATCTTCCTGTCTTAAAAAGACATTAACAGCTTCATTGATTAGATTTCCAATGGCCAATGCACGGAGATAGCTTAAACGATCTTTTTTAAATTGTAATTGGTAGTATTTTTTGGTATCAATGCTGTCTTTTACCAACTTGATTAAATATTCTAGTGCAAAATCTTCCTCAATCAACCCCAAATTTATGCCATCTTCGAAGTCGATGATGGTATAACAAATATCATCGGCAGCTTCAACCAAATAAGCTAAAGGATGTCTGTGATAACTTGAGTTTTTCCCTTTTGAGTCTGAAGCCAATCCTAATTCATTCGCAATATCTTCAAAACAAGAAACTTCGGATTGAAATATGCCATATTTTTTATCAGAAACATGAGATGTAGGTTTTTTAGGCAAAGATTCTTTGGGGTATTTTATAAAAGTGCCCAAGGTGGCATAGGACAATCGCAAGCCGCCTTCCATTCCCGATTTACTTTCTGTTAAAATTCTAAAACCGTTGGCATTTCCTTCAAAATCCACAAAATCCTGCCATTGTTTTTTGGTAAGATGCGCTTCATATTGTTGGCCGTTTCCATGTTTAAAATATTCGCCAATGGCTTTTTCCCCGCTATGGCCGAATGGTGGATTTCCAATATCGTGTGCCAAAGCTGCTGTGGCTACAATAGCGCCAAAATCATTCATGGTATAGCCTTGCTCTACCAATTCAGGATGATTTTTAAGCACCTGCTCCCCAACTTTTCTGCCTAAAGAACGTGCCACAACACTAACTTCCAAACTATGGGTAAGCCTGGTATGTACAAAATCTGTTTTAGAAAGCGGTACAACCTGTGTTTTATCCTGCAAACTTCTGAAGGAATCAGAAAAAATAATTCGATCATAATCAACTTCAAAGCCCAAACGGGTTTCGTCTTGGTATTTGCGAGGTCGTATTTGTGTATCACCAAATCTCTTGAGAGACAGTAGTTGGCTCCAATTCATTCTCATTGTATATTTTTACGCAAGATACTTAATAATTTATATTTCTTTACCGGCTTCTTTTTTATAAACTTAACATTTAGGTCATGAAACAGTAAACTTGGATTAACCATTAGTTAACATTGGGTACCTTAATTTGTATTTATAAAATAAATAAGAACACGATGCGATTATTGGTTACGGCACTTTTCATTTTTACCAACACTTTTTTATTCAGTCAGTCTTTTGAAGTAAGCTCTTTCTTTACCGATACTGAGAAAAAAGGAAAAATTGAAGGTATAGTCTTGGACAACGAAATCGATAATGAGCCATTGGCATTTGCAACCATTTCAGTTAAAAATACAGATATTGAAACAAATTCTGATTTAGATGGGTCTTTTTCCTTCAATTTAAAACCCGGAAAATACATTCTGGAAGTACAGTTTTTAGGCTATGCAACCATTGAATTAGGGGATATTGAAGTTGTTGCCGGAAATACGCTGTCCATAAAGCAAAAATTAAGTGCCTTAAAGTTGAATACAGATATTTCATTGGCGAATTAATCAACATCTTCTTAACATTAACTTTACCCTTTTATTACCTTTTTATAACTTCTAAGTAACCTTCCCTTTAATTTGTCGCCATTACTTTGCCCCAAGAAATAAGTTGACAAAATGAACAAATTAGTTATTATTATATTACTGCTTTTTAGTGCAATTTCATTTGCCCAAAATAAAGGAACTATTACAGGAATCGTATTAGATAAAGAAGTTGACAACTCCCCATTACCGTTTGCCAATGTATTTATTAAAGGAACCACTATTGGCGCAACTACAGAATTTGAGGGAAATTATTCCCTACAAATCAATCCCGGAACATATACTTTGGTATTTAGTTTTATAGGATATCAAACAATTGAAGTTGCCAATGTAATCGTAAAAGCGGGAGAAACAACAACCGTAAACAAAACCTTGAGTGCCAGTGAAGGCATTTCATTAAGTGAAATACAAATTACGGCTTCAAACAACAAAGAATCTGAAACCGCACTGCTGACGGAACAGCGGAAAGCAATTTCTATCGAACAAAAAATTGGCGCCCAGGAATTGGCACGTAAAGGAGTAAGTGATGTTGCTTCTGCCTTAACTAAAACAACTGGTATTTCTAAGGAAGAAGGGTCCGGAAGTGTTTTTGTGCGGGGTTTAGGAGATCGTTATAACGTGACAACGCTAAACGGACTCCCATTGCCGTCAAACAATCCGTCAAAGAAAAATATTGATTTAGATATTTTTTCAACAGACATTGTGGAATATATAGGTATTGATAAAACCTACAGTGCCTTAAACTATGGTGATTTTGCCGGTGCCAACATAAATATATCCTCTAAAAATTATAAGGGAAATGGCTTTGTTGAAATGGGCATTGAGTCTGGAGCGAATGCAAAAGCGATTTCAGTAAATGACTTTTACTTAAATGACGGTCCAAATTTCTCCGGATTTTACACCAAGAATTATCCCGACTTCCCATTAAACAATTACAATTTTACGACGAGCTGGGATAGAGAAAAGGCAACAACACCTATAAATTCAGGTGCTTCACTTAAAGGTGGCAACTCTTATTCTTTAGGAGAAGACACGAAATTAAATTTCTTTACGGTTGCCTCATTCAATAATGATTATACTTATAAAGAAGGTATTGCGCGAGGTGGCGTAACTTCATCAGGATTGCCAAGAAAAGACTTGGAATTTACCAGTTATTCCTACAACACGAACACAACCTTAATGGGAAATATGGGCCTAAGCCGCAAAGGCCAAACCATAAAATACAATGGGTTATTTGTGAACTCAACCAGCCAGGAGCAAGAAGAATATGTTGGGACTATTGATGTTTATGACAACGCTTCTGAAGGTGGTGGGTTTTTACAACGTGCCATTTTTGAAAAAACACAACTTATTGTTCATCAGCTACTTGGAGATCATAAAATCAGCGATTCCTTTAATATTAATTGGGGAGCTTCTTATAATTTTGTATTGAATAACGTTCCGGACAGAAGACAAATTACGCTTACTCCCGATAATTGGAGCGAACCTGAAGGTCCAAAATCCTTCAAACAAACAAACAACGCATCAGACAATCATAGGTTTTATCAAGACTTGGAAGATGAAGAAATTGCCGCTAATTTTTCTGCAACCTTTAAATTCAATAAAAATGAGTTTGATGAATTTGCCGGGAAATTAACCCTAGGATACAGCGGTAGATTTAAGACTATTGATTTTAAAGCGACGCAATTTAACTTTAGAATCAACAAGAAAGCGACCCAGCCGATAATTAAGGATGTTTATAACCTTGACAGTTATTTTAACCAGGCAAATTTAAATGCCAATTTATTCACTATTGAAACTTTTAGGGGGAATGTCAATCAGCCAAAAGCGCTAGATCCCCAAACTTTTGGAGGTCCGCAAACAATTCATGCAGGCTTTGCTTCCCTTGAATATGCATTCAACCCAAAATTCACGGTAATTGTTGGTGTTAGAGGAGAGCAAATCAATCAAACCATCGATTGGAATACTTCATTATCTTCAGGAACAAGCGAATTGGATGAGCTCGAAATACTTCCTATGCTCTCCATGAAATATGAATTGAACGATACCCAAAACTTAAAATTTGCCGCCAGCAAAACGTACACACTTCCTCAATATAAAGAAAGAGCGTTATTTCAGTTTGTGGGTGCCACACAATCGTCTGTGGGAAATCCAAGTTTATATGCGTCAACGGATTATAATGCCGATTTAAAATGGGAATTTTTTCCGAAGTCCAATGAAATTTTATCAGTAGGTGTTTTTGGAAAATATATCGAGAATCCTATCAATGATGTTACAATTAACTCGGCTTCAAATGATATAAGCTATGTAAATTCCGGAGACTTGGGCACTGTATTCGGTGCTGAACTTGAAATCAGAAAAAATATTTTTGAAAAAGAATCTAAGGAAGGCTATTTAAAAAACAATCTTTCCTTCGGGTTTAATGCCTCTTATATGAGCTCAAGTCAGGATCTTGACAAAGAAAAAGTTATAAAAGAAACTACGGCAGCCGGTTATCCAATTAGTGTTGATTTTACAAATACTAAAGACGGACTTACGGGTGCTTCCGATTTACTTTTGAATGCTGATGTAAGTTATTATAAAGAGTATAAAAAAGACAAAAGCATTCAAGCAACTTTGGCTTACAATTATTTTTCTGACAGAATTTTTGCCATCGGCACAGAAAATAAAGGAGACTTGATAGACGAGGGTGTCGGTACTTTAGATTTTGTGTTTAAAACAATGCTCAACAAGAATTTTGGTCTGGGATTGTCCGTTAAAAATTTATTGGAACCTACAATCGAAAGAATTCAAGAGGTGCAAAATGTCACGGTTTCTTCCTACAAAACAGGAATAAATGCCAAACTATCAATTTCATATAATTTTTAACGCATAATTAATAAACAATTGAATTTTAAACAATAATTAAATTAAACACAAACAATTAAAATCAAAATGATGAAAAAACAATTTTTTACACTGATGATAATAATTGCCAGCGTGGCTTTTATTAGCTCTTGCAGCAACAATGATGACGATGTGGATTCAGCCACTTGTACTGACGGAATACAAAACGGAGATGAAACAGGAATTGACTGTGGAGGATCTTCTTGTCAGCCTTGTGCCGTTAACAGTACTTTGGCCGGTGATGTTACCGGAAATGTCACGCTTGATGCTACAATAGAATACCAGCTTACTGCTGCTTATGTTGTTCGAAATGGAGGTTCTTTAACGATACCTGCAGGTACAACTATTAAGGCAACTGGAGGAACAAGCGCATACATTGCTGTTGCCCAAGGCGGTAAAATTTACGTTCAGGGAACTGCAGACAAACCAGTTGTTATGACATCAAGTGATGCTTCTCCAGTTGCAGGTAACTGGGGTGGATTGGTTATTTGTGGTAATGCCCCAACGAATGTTGGTTCTACAGCCACTTCTGAAGTTGCAGATCTTACCTATGGTGGTACTGCATCTAATGACAATTCTGGTTCTATCAGATATTTAAGATTGGAATATACAGGAGCGAATTTTACGCCTGAAAAAGAATTCAATGGCTTGTCATTATTCGGTGTGGGTTCTGGAACTACTTTAGAATATGTTCAATCATTTGAAGGCGGTGATGACGGAATTGAGTTCTTTGGAGGAACTGTAAACGGTAAATATTTAGTTTCCACCAACAGTGGCGATGACTCTATCGACTTTGCCGACGGTTGGAATGGAACTGGTGAATACTGGTATATCTCAGGAAGCGCTAAAGCAGGTATTGAAGGATCTAACAATGGGGACAACGGAAACGCAACACCTGTGACCAACGCAACTATTAAAAACGTTTCAATTGTAGGACCTGTAACAGAAGGCGCCCTTTACTATAAAGAAGGCGGAGGAAGCTTTAATGTGACCAATGTTTACATTGCAGGCGCTAATTTAGGTGTGAAAGTGAAAAGTACAGATGCTGAAGCTGGTGCAAGAATTGAAGCCAATGCCTTAGTGATGAACAATATCCAATTTGCCAACAATGCTTCAGGGTTTTTAATGACGGACTATACTGGCGCAAACAAAAGCTTTGTAAATCAGGGTATTACCACTGGTGCAGGTGCAGGTGCTGCCGCTCCTAGTTGGACAGCTGGTTGGACAAGAGGTTTAAGCAATAGTGGCGTAACTACTGAAAACTTAGCGGGCGTGGTTACTGGTACGGTTACTTTAAATGCAAGCATAGAATATAAATTGACAAGTTCTTTTGTGATTAAAGATGGCGGTTCTTTAACAATCCCTGCTGGTACAATTATTAAAGCTACCGGCGGAACTTCTGCTTATATAGCTGTTGCCCAAGGCGGTAAAATTTATGTTCAGGGAACTGCTACAAATCCAGTTGTTATGACTTCAAGCGATGCATCTCCTGTTGCAGGTAACTGGGGAGGATTGGTAGTTTGCGGTAAAGCACCAACAAATGTTGGTTCTGTTGCCACTTCTGAAGTTGCAGATCTAACTTATGGCGGCAATGTGTCTAATGACAATTCCGGTTCTATCAGATATTTAAGATTGGAATATACAGGAGCCAATTTTACACCTGAAAAAGAATTTAATGGTTTATCATTATTCGGTGTGGGTTCTGGAACTACAGTTGAATACGTTCAATCGTTTGAAGGAGGTGACGATGGAATCGAGTTCTTCGGTGGAACCGTAAATGGTAAATATTTAGTTTCCACCAACAGTGGAGACGACTCTATCGACTTTGCCGACGGTTGGAATGGAACTGGTGAATTCTGGTATATCTCCGGAAGCGCTAAAGCCGGTATTGAAGGATCTAACAATGGCGATAACGGAAACGCATCACCTGTGACTAACGCAACTATTAAAAATGTTACCATAGTGGGACCTGTTACTGAAGGTGCCATTTACTATAAAGAAGGTGGCGGAAATTTTAACTTAGACAATGTTTATATTGATGGCGTTAATTTAGGCGTGAAAGTAAAAAGTACAGATGTTGAAGCTGGCGCAAGAATTGAAGCCAATGCTTTAGTGATGACCAATATCCAATTTGTAAATAAACTTTCCGGTTTTAAAACTACAGATTATACTGGTTTAAATTTAGGTTTTTTAGTTGAAGGAACAGCTACAGGAGCAGGAAACGGTTCAGCAGTACCAACTTGGGCTGCTGGCTGGACTAGGTTTTAGTCTTCAAATTTTCATAAAAATATAAAAGGGTACTCGTTTAACGAGTACCCTTTTTATTTAAAAGAAACATTAATTTATTGCTTAATTAACAACTAGTGCTTTTTCTTCTACACTGATTATTTTATTTTCCTGATAAGTGACGATATTTACTTTATCGGATTTAAAATAGGTCCAAACGCCCTCTTTTACTCCGTTATTATAGGTCGCAATCGCTTTTTTATTACCCAATAAATCATAACTGATCCAAGTGTCGTGTAATTTGCCTTCTTTATTGAAATAGCCTTCGCGTTCAACAATATTACTGTTGTCGGCAAAATAATAAGTCGCTTTTACCAAATCATTATCCATTTTTTGATAAACTACTTTTTGTTCTTGTGAAAATGCTGTGATGCAAAACAACATGACAACGAGGTTTATGAATGTTTTCATAATATTTTTGATTTAAGTACTTTTTTTTTACACATTATAAAAGTAGCTCATTTGCTTTTTATTTACTTTAAGTTAACGTTAAGTTTACATTAAGTTTTTTTGAAATAACGCAAATCACTAATAATCAAATATTTAAAAACATCACGATTTGTATATAAAATTAGGTTTTTAATAAAATAGCTATTCTTAACCTAAAATTTACATTGATTTAATATTTTTTTGAAAAAATTAAAGAAGGATATTGATGCTGGTTTTCAAAGTATTCGTACCTTTGTTTAAAATCATTCTAAATAAGCATTTTGGGAACTACTGAAAATTCAGGTATTTTTAACTACGATTTTGATTGGAGCGCTTCAGCCAAAAAGAAGCAGCGCAATGAAATAAATGAAAAATGCTGTGAAAAATTCAAGAATAAAAGCAACAAGACTTGCAAAAAATGCCCAAATCGTATTCCTTAATCCCTATATTTTAATACTTTTGCATTTCCTTTTTGATAAGATAAAATGCCAGTTAATTCTAAAAAATTATTTCTTAAGTTTTTAAAATGGAGATATCAGCATATTTCCAATAAGCAATTCACCAATATTGCCAGTGCCGTTATCGGCTTGTTGGCAGGACTGGGCGCAGTCGTTTTAAAAAACCTGACCCATTTTATCCAAGAATTATTGGAAGGTGGCTTTATTAAGCAAATTCACGAGGTATTTTATTTTATTTTCCCCATCATTGGTTTTTTACTGGTATTACTGATTATAAAATATGTGATACGCAAAAAAGTGGGCCATGGAATTCCTTCCACTTTGTACGCCATTTCAAAACAAAAGGGTATTATGCCCAAACACCAAATGTGGGCATCTTTAATTACAGCACCTTTAACCGTTGGTTTTGGTGGATCTGTGGGGTTAGAGGGCCCAACGGTCGCCACAGGAGCCGCCATCGGTTCAAACTTTGCCCGTTTTTTCCATTTGAACCAAACAACAAGAACCTTGCTTATTGGAGCCGCTGCCGCCGGTGCCATGTCCTCAATTTTTAAAGCGCCTATTGCTGCCATTGTTTTTGCGGTCGAGATTTTTAGTTTGGAATTGACGCTTGCCTCAATGATTCCGCTGCTATTGGCTTCAATTACTGCGGTTTTAACTTCTTATTTCTTTTTTGGGGACGACGTGTTGCTTCATTTTACCATACAGGATAAATTTCAGCTAAACGATGTTTTATTTTATGTTTTCCTGGGTGTTGCTTCTGCAATGGCCTCCATTTATTTCAG